>CAZUSF010000090.1:6769-8690 GCA_964623355.1 uncultured Thiobacillus sp.
CGTATCCGCAAGACGATGCGGGCGCCAGCCAGCATCATCGTCGCGGTGCACGAAACCGAGGCTGGGCGTCAGACGGGTGCCGGCAAGATCATCGATCTCAGCGTCGGTGGCGCGCGCATGTATTCGCCGATGAAAGTTGGCGTCAAGGATCAGACTCTCTGGTTGTCGTTCAAGGTGATGTTGGGCGACATGGAGGAATACGTAAAAACGCCGGCGGTGGTCCGTGCGGTCGGCGAAGAAGACGATGAACAGGGCAAACGTATGCATGTGTTCGGTTTGCAGTTTGGTGAACTAGCGCAATCGCAGCGCCTGATCATCATGAATCTGGTCTATCAGCACCTGCTCAAGGAAGGCGTCTGATGCGGCAATATCTCGATCTGCTCCAGCATGTGCTGGACCATGGCACGCAAAAATCCGACCGCACCGGCACCGGTACGATCTCGGTGTTCGGCCATCAGATGCGTTTCGATCTGAGTCAGGGGTTCCCGCTGCTGACCACCAAGAAAGTGCATCTGAAATCCATCATTCATGAACTGCTCTGGTTCCTCAAAGGCGACACCAATATTGCCTACCTGAAGCAGAACGGGGTTTCGATCTGGGACGAATGGGCCGATAGCAACGGCGACCTCGGGCCGATCTACGGCTACCAATGGCGCAGCTGGCCGGCAGCCAATGGTCGTCATATCGATCAGATCAGCGAAGTGATCGAAGCCCTGAAGCACAACCCGGATTCGCGCCGGATCATCGTCTCGGCGTGGAATGTCGGCGAAATCCAGAACATGAAACTGCCGCCCTGCCACGCGTTTTTCCAGTTCTATGTCGCCGACGGCAAGTTGTCTTGCCAGCTGTATCAACGCAGCGCCGACATTTTTCTCGGCGTGCCGTTCAACATTGCCAGCTATGCCTTGCTGACTTTGATGATGGCGCAGGCCACCGGCCTCAAGCCGGGCGATTTCGTGCATACGCTGGGCGATGCACACATATATCTGAACCACCTGGATCAGGTAAAGCTGCAACTCAGCCGCGATACCCGCGCGCTGCCGAGCATGCGGTTGAATCCGGCAGTGACCGATCTTTTCGCTTTCAAATATGAAGACTTCACGCTGGAAAATTACGATCCGCATCCCGGCATCAAAGCGCCGGTAGCGGTTTGACTTATCGCCCCTCCCCAGCAAGCGGGGGAGGGGTTGGGGAGAGGGAAAGTGCAAAACATCAACGTCATCGCCGCCATGGCGCAGAACCGGGTCATCGGCATCAATAACACGCTGCCCTGGCGTTTGCCGGCTGATTTGCAACACTTCAAAGCGCTGACCATGGGGCATCACATCATCATGGGCCGCAAAACATTTGAATCGATCGGCAAGCCGTTGCCCGGTCGCACCACGGTGATCGTCACGCGCGATGCCAGCTATCGCGCCGCAGGCTGCCTGACCGCAACCTCTATCGACGCGGCGATTGCCGCCTGTGGCGATGATGCGGAAGTGTTCTTCGTCGGCGGCGCCGACCTGTATGCGCAAGTGCTGGCGCGTGCCGATCACCTGTATCTGACCGAAATCCAGGCCGATTACCAGGGTGACGCCCACTTCCCCGAATTCGATCGCGAAAGCTGGACGGAAACCGCGCGCCAAGTCCACATCACCCCGGACGGGCTGGGTTATCACTTCGTCACTTACCAGCGGCGCGATGCTCCTGTAACACCTGGTTAAAACGGGTATCCCTAGCCCACGGCGGCAGTTCAGGCAGGAATTTTGAGCGTCTCAAGATCGGCCTTATGTTTAGCTTTGCATAATCGGCCTGAACTGAATGTCAAAATTTCCGACACCGGACTTTTGTGAGCGCCAGTTTCCCAAGCCAGCGTCAGGCAGCATCCGTCTAGTTGCGGTCTTCAGGCAGTTGTAGCGCGGGTTGCGATTGGTGTCTG
>CAZUSF010000091.1:0-1155 GCA_964623355.1 uncultured Thiobacillus sp.
TCGGTCAGTTGTTTCTGGTTGTCCTGATCCAGCACCAGGCCGACGAATTCGCCGTCCTCTTCCGCTTTCGATGCGATGAAGTCGTAGCCCTCGCTGGGCCAGAAACCGACGACGCGGGCGCCGCGCGAGGTGACCATGTCATACAGAGCGCCGAGCGCATCGACGAAGTTCTCCGGGTACTTTTCCTGATCGCCAAGGCCATACAGCGCGACCGTCTTGCCGGTGAAATCAACGTCCTCCAGTTGCGGCAGGAATTCGGCCCAGCTTGGCTGCTGGCAATCGGCTTCCAGGCCGGGCAAGGCGCCTTCGCCCAGAGTCGGCGTACCAAGAATCAGAAAATCGTAACTGGCGAGCAGTTCCGGCGTCGCTTTGTTGACGTTGAGCGCGTCGGCCATGGTGTCGTCGTCGTAACGTTTCTTGATCATCTTGGCGATACGTCGGGTGTTGCCGGAACTGCTGCCGAAAAACAGGCCGATGCGGGACATGGTGGTTTCCTTGCTGGTGAGTGATGGTCATGCTCAAGCAAGGGGAATGCCGAGGGCCGTCATTCCCGCGAATGCGGGAATCCAGGTTGTTTATCCGATTGTTTTTACAGGGAAGTTGCCGCTACGAACTGGATTCCCGCCTGCGCGGGAATGACGGCGGCGGCGGAAGCAGATGATCCGCATCTACAAAACCGTGTCGCAAACCCGACAAGCCCCCGCGCCGGTACGACTCCAAACACCGGCGTCGAACCACAGCCTGCAGGCTGATCCTTTAATAACAACAAGTTACCGGCATCCTGCTGGCTGGCACAGGGCTTGCGATTGACTCCCTATCGTCACCCCGCGACACCCGACAGGAGCCCGACATGATCACGCTTACCCCGACTGCCCTTTCCGCCATCGATAAATTCATCAAAGGCTCGGCCACGCCGGTCGCCGGTCTGCGCATCGCCATTTCCGGCGGCGGCTGTTCCGGTTTTCAGTACGGCATGAAGCTGGAAGAAGCCAAAGCCGAGGACGATGTGGTGGTGGAGATGAGCGGTGTCACTTTACTGGTTGATCCTTTCTCCGCGCCCCTGCTCTCTGGGGTGACAGTGGATTTCGTCGATAGCCTGAACGGCTCCGGCTTCAAGTTCGTCAACCCGAACGCAACAAATAGTTGCGCCTGCGG
>CAZUSF010000091.1:1255-8560 GCA_964623355.1 uncultured Thiobacillus sp.
GCCATGTGGGACTACTCGGAAAAGGTCAAGGAACACTTCTTCAGCCCGCGCAATGCCGGCGCGCTGGATGACGCCAACGCGGTCGGCGATGTCGGCTCGCTCAATTGCGGCGACGCGCTGCGTCTGATGCTGAAGGTCGATCCGGATACGGAAACCATCCAGGACGCCAGCTTCCAGACTTTCGGCTGCGGCTCCGCGATTGCCTCCAGCTCGGCGCTGACCGAGATCATCAAGGGCATGAAGCTGGATGACGCGCTGAAAGTCAGCAACCAGGACATCGCCGATTACCTCGACGGCCTGCCGCCGGAAAAGATGCACTGTTCGGTAATGGGCCGCGAAGCCCTGCAAGCCGCCATCGCCAACTATCGCGGCGAGGTCTGGAGCGACGACCACGAAGAAGGCGCGCTGATCTGCAAGTGTTTCGCCATCGATGCGGTGCTGATCGAAGACACAGTGCGCGCCAACAAGCTGTCGACGGTGGAAGACGTCATCAACTACACCAAGGCCGGCGGTGGCTGTTCGTCCTGCCATGAAGGCATCGAAGAAATTCTGGTCAAGGTAATGGCCGAGCGCGGCGAAACCTTCAGCCCGCACAACGTCGAGATTCCGGAACCTCCCAAGCCTGGCAAGTTAACCAATCTGCAACGCATCAAGCGGATTGAAATGGTGCTCGATTCGGTGCGGCCGCAATTGCAACGCGACCACGGCGACATCGAACTGGTCGACGTCGACGGCAAAACCATCTACGTCAACATGACCGGGGCCTGCGCCGGCTGCCAGATGGAAGCGCTGACGCTACAAGGCATCCAGCAGAAGCTGATGGATGACCTGGGCGAATTCGTCAAGCTCGTGCCCACCCGCGCCGGCGCGTTGTCGCGCGCAGCCAGCCACGCGTAAACCTACTCCCCTCCCCCGCAAGCGGGGGAGGGGCCGGGGGAGAGGGAAAGCGGCTTGATCTACGCACTGCAGTCAATCAAACCACCGTGCCCTCTCCCCAGCCCTCCCCCAAAGGGGGAGGGAGCCAAACCAAGGAGCCCCCATGGACGGCATCTACCTCGACAACAACGCCACCACCCGCGTCGACGACGCGGTGCTGGAGGTCATGCTGCCTTATTTCACCGAGCAGTTCGGCAACCCTTCTTCGATGCACAGCTTCGGCAACAAGGTTGGCCTGGCGATCAAGAAGGCGCGCTTGCAGGTGCAGGAATTGCTCGGCGCTGAACATGATTCGGAAATCATCTTCACCTCATGCGGCACCGAATCCGATTCCACCGCCATCCTGTCGGCGACCAAGGCGAATCCGGGCAAGAAGGAAATCATCACCACGGTGCTGGAGCATCCCGCCGTGCTGAATCTGTGCAGCCATCTGGAAAAGGAAGGCTACAAGGTTCACTACCTCAAAGTGGACGCAAAAGGCCGCCTGGATCTGAATGAATACGCCAGGTTGCTGAGCAACAAGGTAGCGGTGGTTTCGGTGATGTGGGCCAACAACGAAACCGGCAGCTATTTCCCGGTGCTGGAAATGGCCGAGATGGCGCATGCCGCCGGCGTGCTGTTCCATACTGACGCAGTGCAGGCGGTGGGCAAGATCCCAATCGACTTGAAGCACAGCAAGATCGACATGCTTTCCGTCTCCGGCCACAAACTGCATGCGCCGAAGGGCGTCGGCGTGCTGTATCTGAAACGCGGCGTG
This sequence comes from uncultured Thiobacillus sp., assembly GCA_964623355.1. GTDB lineage: Bacteria > Pseudomonadota > Gammaproteobacteria > Burkholderiales > Thiobacillaceae > PFJX01. The sequence continues at coordinate 2,949 of CAZUSF010000091.1, forward strand.
CGCTTCCGTCCATTGTTGCGCGGCGGTCATCAGGAACGCGGCCGGCGCGCCGGCACCGAGAACACCGCTTCCATCGTCGGACTCGGCAAAGCCTGTGAACTGGCGCTGGCGGCGATGCACCATGAGAACACCGAAGTCCGCCGTCTGCGCGACAAGCTGGAAGCCGGCATTCTGGCCAAGGTGCCGCGCGCCTTCCCGACCGGCGACGTGACCAACCGCCTGCCCAACACCAGCAACATCGCGTTCGAGTTCATCGAGGGCGAAGCCATCCTGCTGCTGCTGAACAAGTTCGGTATCGCGGCGTCGAGCGGTTCCGCCTGCACGTCCGGCAGCCTGGAACCGTCGCACGTGATGCGGGCGATGGGCATTCCCTACACCGCCGCGCACGGCACCACGCGCTTCTCGCTGTCGCGCTACACCACCGAAGCCGAGATCGACCGGGTCATCGAAGTCACCCCGGAGATCATCGCGCAACTGCGCAAGATGTCGCCCTACTGGGGCGAAGCTGGCCCGGCGGCGGAACCGGAGAAGGCGTTCGCGCCGGTTTACGCCTAGATTTCTGACAGCCGCACGTTCAGGCAACAGCAAAAAGCCGGCAGGAGCGGATTACCAGTTGGTTTCCCGTTCCGCCGTCGAAGAAATCTTGTGTATCGACAGATCTGCGCCGTTGAACTCTTCTTCGGCATCCAGACGCAGGCCCATCGACAGTTTCAACGCGCCATAGACCACAGCACCACCGATCAGCGCGATCAGAACACCCGTCAGGGTGCCCACCAGTTGCGCGCCGAAGGTGACGCCGCCGAGGCCACCGAAACTCTGCAAACCAAAGATGCCGGCCGCGATGCCGCCCCAGGCGCCGCACAGGCCATGCAACGGCCAAACGCCGAGCACGTCGTCGATCTTCCATTTGTTTTGCGTGATGGTGAACATGATCACGAACAGGCCGCCGGCAATGGCGCCGGTCGTCAGTGCGCCAAGCGGATGCATCAGATCGGAACCTGCGCAGACGGCGACCAGGCCAGCGAGCGGGCCGTTATGAATGAAGCCGGGGTCATTCTTGCCGACCAACAACGCGGCCAACGTGCCGCCGACCATCGCCATCAATGAATTCACCGCGACCAGACCGGATACGGCTTCCAGTGTCTGTGCCGACATCACGTTGAAGCCGAACCAACCCACGGTCAGAATCCAGGCGCCCAGGGCCAGGAAAGGAATGCTCGATGGCGGATGCGCAGCCACGCCACCATCCTGACGATAGCGCCCACTCCGCGCGCCAAGCAGGAGCACCGCCGGCAAGGCAATCCAGCCGCCCATTGCATGCACGACGACCGAACCGGCAAAATCATGGAATTTGGCGCCGAAACTGGCTTCGATCCAGTCCTGGAAACCATAGTTGTTGTTCCATGCCATGCCTTCAAAGAAGGGATAGAGGAATCCGACCAGAATGAAGGTCGCCGCCAGTTGCGGATTGAAACGGGCGCGTTCGGCGATACCACCCGAGACGATGGCCGGAATCGCGGCGGCGAAGGTCAACAGGAAGAAAAACTTGACCAGGTCATAACCGCTTTTCTGGATTAGATGCTCGGCTCCGCTCAGGAAATTGACCCCGTAGGCGATGCTGTACCCGATGAAAAAATAGGCAATCGTGGAGACGGAAAAATCGGTCAGGATTTTGACCAGTGCATTGACCTGGTTTTTCTTGCGTACGGTGCCCAACTCCAGAAAGGCAAAACCGGCGTGCATGGCCAGCACCATGATTGCGCCCAGCAAGATGAACAGGACATCTGCCCCGGATTTGGATGCGTCCAGCATGAATGACTCTCCTGAAAGGTCTGAATTCGTAAAACCGGACAGTCAAAGCAAGAGCCGTGCCTTATGTTGGGGCGCGATGCACCCGAACTGAATAGGCGCGCTTTCAAATCTTATAAAAACAGTGGGTTATCTCTTTTTATTGATAACTTATTTCACCAGACCCGTTCTTGCATGGGTTGACAAGTAGATTCAATTGCAGCTGCGGCAAGCCACATGAAAACAATAACGCCCCTGGATGGGGCGTTATTTATTGGATATGCACTGGATCAGCGCATCAAGTCAGCTTTTTCTGCTCTTCTTCGATGCGGTCCAATTCACCATCCAGGTCAGCCTCGGACATCGGCGAGTAAGGCTCTTCCTCCGCCTTCGGCGCCACCGCCCGGCGCTTGACCATCCAGCCCGCGATAATGATGCCCAACTCGTAAAGCAGCCACAACGGCACTGCCAGCATGATCTGGGAAATCACATCCGGTGGCGTGAAGATGGCGCCGATGACAAAAGCGCCAACAATGACGTAAGGCCGCGCTTCCTTGAACTTGGCGATTTCGACCATGCCGGTGATTGCCAGCGCGACCACCACGATGGGTACTTCGAAGGTGATGCCGAAGGCCAGGAACATGGTGATGACGAAATCCAGGTATTTGCCGATATCGGTCATTACCGCCACGCCCACTGGCGCGATGCCGACAATGAAGCCGAACACCACCGGGAAAACCAGGAAGTAAGCGAACGCCATGCCGCAGGCAAACAGCACCAGACTGGCAAACACCATCGGCACGATCAGCTTGCGTTCATGCGCATACAAGCCAGGCGCGATGAATGCCCAGACCTGATACAGGATCACCGGCAATGCACCGAGAAAAGCGGTCATCATCGCCACCTTGATCGGCACGAAGAATGGCGTCACTACTTCGGTCGCGATCATCTGGCCGCCTTGCGGCAACTTGTCCAGCAACGGCTGCGCCAGAATGGCATAGAGATCGCCGGCCCAGGGAAACAGACAGATGAACAACACAATCCAGGCAATGACCGCCTTCAACAGGCGATCGCGCAGTTCGATCAAATGCGAAATAAAGGTTTCCGTACCATCCATGCTCATGCGGTTCAGCCAGCGACTTTAGTGTCTATGGGAGGAGCGGAGGCTTGTGCTTCCGGCCGCGCCTGGGTTGCTACGCTTGGGGCTGCTGCTTGAGCAACGCTAACGTCCGCCTTGCTCGCCTCGCTGGTCAACGCCGGCTGCGCCGAAGCCGCTGCGGCGGCTTCCTCGGCCTTGATCTTGTCCCATTCCTGCATCGACAAGCCGCCGTCGGTGGCGCTCATCGCCTGCATGACACGGCTGATCTGGCCGGTTTCCTGCTCGACGACGGTTTCGATCTCACGTTTGGTATCGCCAGCCATGATCTCGTAACGCTGCGCAGTATCTTTCATCTCCTGCTGCATCTTGCGCAACTCTTCCAGCTTCATGTCGCGGTCGATGTCCTGCTTGACCTGCGACACATAGCGGTTGAGTTTTCCCAGCCACTGACCAGCCGTACGCGCGACCTTGGGCAGCCGTTCGGGGCCGATGACGACCAGCGCGACGATACCGATCAGCATCAATTCGGAGAACCCTAGATCAAACATGTCGGTGCACCGATTTCAGGTTGAAAAAACAAGCGTATCGCCGCATGACATGACCAATAGAACATCAGTGATGCTGCTTGTCCTTGACCTCACCCTCGATCGTCGTGCCGCTGGACTCGTTGTCCTGACGCGGCAGTTCCGAAGGCTTGTTCTTTTCTTCGGCCATCGCGTCTTTGAACCCCTTCACCGCACCGCCGAGATCACTACCCATGTTACGCAACTTCTTGGTGCCGAAAACCACCAGAACCACAGCCAAAACGATCAGCCAATGCCAGATGCTGAATGAACCCATAACTCAACTCCTCATTAAAAACGGCCGTCCCTGCGAGACGGACCTGAAAATCACATGGCGCGCTGACTGCCGCCACCAATGATGTGAACATGCAAATGCATGACTTCCTGGCCGCCACCCTTGCCGGTGTTGATGATGGTCCGAAAACCCTCATGCAACCCCTGTTCCTTCGCCAGCATCGGCGCCAACAGCAAAATGCGGCCCAACAGCATCTCATGCCGCGCGTGCGCATCGGCCAATGAGGCGATGTGCTCCTTCGGCACGATCATGAAATGCACCGGAGCGACCGGATGAATGTCGTGAAACGCAATCAGATCGCTGTCTTCATATATCTTTTTGGCGGGAATCTCGCCCGCCACGATCTTGCAGAAAATACAGTCTTCGCTCATTTCATTTCCTTGCTGCGACTCGCTTTTTCGACGATGCCGGATAAACCTTCGCGCCGCGCCAGCTCATTCAGGATTTCATCCGGATGGATGCCTTGTTGGGCCAACAAAACCATTGAATGAAACCACAGGTCGGCTGTTTCATAGATGATTTTTTCGCGTACGCCATCTTTTGCCGCCATGATGGTTTCCGCCGCTTCCTCGGCAACTTTCTTCAGGATCGCATCCAGCCCCTTGTGGTAGAGCTTCGCCACATAAGAACTCTGCGGATCCGCCTGCTTGCGCGCTTCCAGTGTCTGCGCAAGACGATCGAGAATGTCGTTGTTCACTGCTGAGCCACTCATTTTTTGTAAATCTCGTGCGGGTCTTTCAGGACCGGATCAACTGCCACCCATTGGCCCTCATCCAATCGCTGGAAAAAGCAACTGCGCCTGCCGGTATGACAGGCAATCCCACCCACCTGTTCAATTTTCAGCAAAACCACATCTTCATCACAATCAAGGCGAATTTCCTTGACCTTCTGCGTATGGCCGGATTCCTCGCCCTTGTGCCATAGCTTCTTGCGTGAACGCGACCAGTAGACTGCCTCGCCCAACTGCAGCGTTTGTTTCAGTGCATCACGATTCATCCAGGCGACCATCAGGATGTCGCCGTTTTCGGCGTCCTGGGCGATGGCCGGCACCAGCCCATCCTCCGACCAGTTGACCTTGTTCAACCATGCATCATTGCTCACAAGCGCACCTCGATTCCCTGTTCCTGCATATGTTTTTTTGCTTGTTCGACGGTGTACTCGCCGAAGTGAAAAATACTCGCCGCCAGCACCGCATCGGCGCCGCCCATTTTCACGCCATCCGCCAGATGCTGCAGATTGCCGACACCGCCGCTGGCGATGACCGGAATATTCAACGCATCTGAAATCGCGCGCGTCAGATTCAGGTCGAAACCGATCTTGGCGCCGTCGCGATCCATGCTGGTCAACAGGATTTCGCCCGCCCCCAGATACTGCATTTTCTGCGCCCACTCGACAGCATCCAGGCCGGTCGGCTTGCGGCCGCCGTGGGTGAAGATTTCCCATTTCGGCGCCGCACCCCAGACGGTTTGTTTGGCGTCGATAGCCACCACGATGCACTGCGAGCCGAAACGGTCGGAGCAGTCCCTGACGAGTTGCGGATTGAACACCGCCGCCGTGTTGATCGATACCTTGTCGGCACCGGCGTGCAACAACCGCCGCACATCTTCCACCGCCCGCACGCCACCGCCGACGGTGAGCGGAATGAATACCTGCGCCGCCACCGCTTCGATGATGTGGAGAATCAGATCACGGTTGTCGGAGGTCGCAGTGATGTCGAGAAAGGTCAGTTCGTCGGCACCCTGTTCGTCATAGCGCTTGGCGATCTCGACCGGATCGCCGGCATCGCGCAGGTTGACGAAGTTGACGCCCTTGACGACGCGGCCATTGGTAACGTCCAGGCAGGGAATGATGCGTTTGGCGAGCGGCA
>CAZUSF010000092.1:0-5104 GCA_964623355.1 uncultured Thiobacillus sp.
TGCCGGTTCAGCGTTTGAAAGTCTGTACGCCTTCCTGCGTGCCCATCAGGCAGACATCAGCGCCACGGCGAGCGAACAAACCAACGGTAACGACGCCGACGATCTGGTTGATTTCGGTTTCCATCGCCACCGGGTCAAGGATGCTCATGCCATGCACGTCGAGAATCACATTGCCGTTATCGGTGGTGAAGCCGCTACGTAAAACCGGGTTGCCGCCCATCTTGACCAGTTGGCGTGCGACATAGGAGCGCGCCATCGGGATGACTTCCACCGGTAGCGGAAAATTTCCCATCACATCAACCAGTTTGGTCTGGTCGATGATGCAGACAAATTTCTTGGCGCATGCCGCGACGATTTTTTCCCGCGTCAGCGCACCGCCGCCGCCCTTGATCATCGCCATGTGGCGCGTGATTTCGTCGGCGCCATCAACATACACTTCCATCTCGCCGGCTTCATTCAGGTCGATCACGCGGATGCCCACTTTTTTTAGGCGTTCGGCAGTGGCAACCGACGAGGCGACGGCAGCATCGATGCGGCCCTTGATGTCGGCCAGCGCATCGATGAAGAAGTTGGCGGTTGAGCCGGTGCCGACGCCGATGATGCCGGCGGGAACGTATTCGATCGCGGCACGCGCGGTGGCTTGTTTCATTTCGTCTTGGGTCAGCATGATGTGGTTCTCTTCTCTTGTTAGTGGTTTGAAGTTCGCTAAATAGGCTTGAGAATAGCGAGCTTTCGCGGCCTCATCAAACATCATGTTCAACTATTCATTGCAACCACGGCGGACTTCATGACTGATTATCTCGAGCGCATCCTTCTCGCCCGGGTTTATGACGTAGCGATCGAATCTCCGCTGGATATCGCGACCAATCTTTCGCGTCGCCTGGGCAATACGGTTTTGCTTAAGCGAGAGGACATGCAGCCGGTTTTTTCCTTCAAGCTGCGTGGCGCGTACAACAAAATGGCGGGTTTGACGCAAGCCCAGCTCGATCAGGGCGTTGTTGCCGCGAGTGCCGGCAACCATGCCCAGGGTGTCGCCCTGGCGTCGCAGGTTCTCGGCTGCGACGCCACCATCGTGATGCCCGCGACGACGCCGGGGATCAAGATCGATGCCGTCTCCAAGCGTGGCGCAACGGTGGTATTGCACGGAGACTCTTACGACGATGCCTATAAGCGCGGCATGGAAATCGCCCGCGCGGAAAACAAGGTGTTCGTGCATCCGTATGACGATCCGGAAGTTATTGCCGGCCAGGGCACTATCGGCATGGAGGTGCTGCGTCAGTCGCGTAATCCGATTGATGCGATTTTTGTGCCGGTTGGCGGTGGTGGTTTGATCGCCGGTATTGGCGCCTATATCAAGCGTTTGCGGCCGGAGATCAAAGTCATCGGTGTCGAGCCGGAGGACGCGGATGCGATGGCGCGCAGCCTGTGCAAGAAGGAACGCATCACCTTGCCGCAAGTGGGAATCTTTGCCGATGGTGTGGCGGTGAAGCAGGTTGGAGAGGAAACCTTCCGTCTCTGCCAACTCTATGTCGATGAAATCATTCGCGTCAGCAACGACGCGATTTGCGCCGCGATCAAGGATGTCTTTGAAGACACACGTTCCATTCTGGAACCGGCTGGTGCACTCGGTGTGGCGGGCGCCAAGGTGTGGGCTGAGCGGGAGAATGTCGTAGGCAAGACGCTGGTGGCCATTGCCAGTGGCGCCAATATGAATTTTGACCGTCTTGGTTTCGTTGCCGAGCGGGCCGAACTCGGCGAGAAGCGTGAAGCGGTGCTTGCCGTCACCATTCCGGAAGAACCGGGCAGTTTCAAGACTTTCTGCACGCTGCTGGGTGCTCGGGCCATCACCGAGTTCAATTACCGGTTTGCCGATGCCAACGAAGCGCACATTTTTGTCGGTGTGCAAGTGCCGGATCGAGCAGAGGTGGACAAGTTGATCTCAGCCCTGACGACGCATGCGTTACCCGTGCTGGATTTGTCCGATAACGAAATGGCCAAGCTGCATATTCGCCATCTTGTTGGCGGCCGTGCGCCGCACGCAGAGAACGAAGTGCTTTATCGCTTCGAGTTTCCGGAACGTCCGGGTGCGTTGATGAAATTTCTCAACAGCATGAGCCATGCCTGGAATATCAGCCTGTTCCACTACCGCAACCACGGCGCCGATTACGGACGTGTGCTGGCAGGCATTCAGGTTTCGCCAGAGCAGAAGGATGAATTTCAGTTGTTTCTGGATGACCTCGGTTATCGCTACTGGAATGAATCACGAAACCCGGCTTACAACTTGTTCCTGAAGTAACCCAAGCGGCGACCGGCCGGAGAGGCCGGGGCCGAAATGAGGTTTTCAGCGAGTTTGCGAAACCAGAAATTTCTGTTTGTTGCATTCATCGCAATAACGCGCCAGGAGTGCTTCTGCTTCGGCGGGCGGCAATACTGAAGCCATGGTGGTAATTATTTCAACAAAAGTGCCGTCGCCGCTGGCCTTGCAGGGGGCGACATTCAACACGTCCAATGTGTCGACTTGAGTTGTCTCGGCGGCTTGAATGCCGCTTGCGCCAAGGCTCATAACAAGCAACATGCCGGCAACTACAGATTTACGATCTTTCATGGTCCTACTCCTTTGAGGTAATTAAACATATAAGAAAATACTAATATAAATGCATGATATAGGGTAAAAGCTTAGGAAAAAACATTTATATGTGCGGGCTGGGACGGATTGTTGGCTTGTTGCAATAGCGAAACAGGTCAAGCGCGTGATCCGCTTACCGTCGCCCTCCATCAAATTGCGTCGTTACCCTCTGCTTCAACCGGCGGAATGGTTTTGTGGCAGGAACAACGTACCGAGCTGGGCGCCTGGTGCGATTGACGGATTTCATGCATGCGGGTTTTGCAACTTGCTTCGGTATCGAAGTACTCAGCTTTACCTGTGATAGTCGGCGCGTCAGGCGAGAGTGAAAGGAAAGATAGAAGAACCAGGCTTTTCATGATCCACATCCATTAGAAAATTTAATGGGTGTATATAAGCACATGATGATGTGCTCGGTGTTAAAAAACCTGGATGCCTTTTGGTGTAAGGGTTACCCCGTGGCGTTTTCGCTATTGTTCTAAACAAAGCTCATTCAGACCCACAAGAAAATTGATGATGGCTGCAGCTTGTCGGCACGAAAAACTGGATCTGAAAGATGCCAAAAGCCTTGCTGCTGGCGTCAGTTCGCTGGAGCGAGTCCGACGCCAGTATCAAGGTTCAAGCCAAAGATTCTCCGAGACGTTTGGATTGCTGTAATGCAACATTACAAAGTACTTATGCACACAATCGAAGTTGACATCGAAAACATTCAAGGGTAAGAAAAATTCTACCAGTGCTGTTTGTAACCCCTTGTTTTTATAGGTGTAATTGTCTGCGTAAAAATTGCACCCTGAATCTAAACCCCCGTTTTATAAGCGTTTTTCCGGGTTCAGAAGGGCTTGTCAACATAGTTATCCACAGGTCTGGTGGACAAATGAAAAGGCCTTTCTGGATGAATGGGTTCATACATTTTCATTCCAGATTACTTTAAGTGTCGTGCCCAAGTTCAGACCATCATGCAGGGTTTGCGCCAATGCATAGCAGCTTTGCTGGCTACTGTTTCTGGTGTCGCTTGATCGCACATTCATCTGGTTGGCTGGCATCGGAGGCACGCCTCGATGCGAAGCGACGACGAAATTCACAGTCAATAGATTGGAATAGGTCCAGAGTGCTTACATGAATATTAATGAATGCTAATGTTCCGCTGTCTTGCATTTGATCGTTGATCTGCCATGCGTCGCGCCCACATTCTGTTTGTCGAAGTTCTGTTAGGCCTGTTTTTGTTGACTGCGCCGGTTCGGGCGGATATCGACTCTGGCCTGATGGCCTATGCCAACGGTGATTTTGATACCGCTGCACGAGTATTTTCCGTGTTGGCGAAGAGCGGCGACAAGGAAGCGCAATACTACATGGGGCTGCTTTATGAAGAAGGGCAGGGCGTCCAGAAACGCTTTGATGAAGCTGAAAAATGCTACACAAAAGCGGCCCAGCAAGGCTATCTCGACGCCTATTTCGCTCTCGGAGAATTGTATTTGCATCAACCCGGAGGCAAGAAAGATCGGGTTTCCGCATATTTCTGGCTAGAGATGGCGGCAAAACATGGTCATCCACGAGGCATGGACGAGTTTCTGCGCAACAAGAAGGCGATGACTCCAGAGCAGATCAGTCTGGCCAAAAAAGCGGCCATGAATCAGCCGTGAACGGCAGTTCGACTATTCGCAAGCCAGCGTCATGACGGCAGCACCGGAAGATACATTGTGCCCATGTGGTTCAGGCAAGACTTTTCAGAATTGCTGCCGGCCCTTTTTGCTGGCAGTCAGTCTGCCAGCGAGCGCGGAAGCATTGATGCGTTCACGATATACGGCCTACGTGCTGAAAGACGCTCCATATTTGTTGGCTACCTGGCATCCGGATACGCGCCCGGTAAGTCTGTACTTCGATCAGGAGCCGCCGCCGCAGTGGCTCGGCTTGTCGATCAAGCGCCATTTGCAAATCGATGCAAACCACGCCGAGGTTGAGTTTGTCGCGCGTTACAAGATCAATGGGCGCGGATTTCGCATGCAAGAAACCAGTCGATTCGAATGTATTGACCGCCATTGGCTGTATCTGGATGGTGAGCTCATCCCAGTTTGAATAAGTGGCATGGTGGGCAAGCAGGCCGACTTTATACTCTCGGCATGATGGTTGGAATTTCCTCAAACAGGGATGTGGGTTGGCTGCGCCAGCCGATTGCGCTCGGATTGCTGATCTCGGCCGGGTTTCATTTCATTTTTCTGGTTCTGTTTCAGGTCACGCCGGTCAGTAGCGGGCGCCAGGTGGTCGTGATCAATGCGCGCATGGAAACGCCCGCATCTCAGCCTGAACTGAACCAGGATGCCTTGGTTGAACCGCTTGCTAAGTCTGAACCTGAAGCTTCCGACAAGATGATGCTGGCTGTGGCGCCGACAAACCCAAGCCCAGACTCAAGCCCGGTCGATACGGTGCCGACGAGTCAGCCCGAGCCGGAAGTGAAGCAGGCAGCTAAGCAGGCAGCTAAGCAGG
>CAZUSF010000092.1:5204-8529 GCA_964623355.1 uncultured Thiobacillus sp.
AAGCAGGCAGCTAAGCAGGCAGCTAAGCAGGAAGAGAAACAAGAACCAGCGACCGCAGCGTCACTTGTTTCGATAACCAATAGCGATGCGTCAGCAGGCAGTACACAAAAATCACAGCCCACTGCGTCTGCAGAAGTTACACGCGGGACGCAGCAAGACTCGGGTTTGCCGAGTTTGCCGATTGGTATCGATACCCAATGGTATCTGGCGCGTCAGGTCGACAGGCAGCCGAAAGCAATTGGCTTGATTGAGCCGGTTTATCCTGAAGAAGCGAAACGACGCGACATTGAGGGCACGCTGAAACTAATGCTGAAAATCGATGATTTGGGACGTGTTCTGTCAGCAGAAGTTGTCGAGGCAACACCGCCGGGCGTGTTTGACGTGGCTGCCTTGGCGGCGTTTCGGGATGCCCGATTCAATCCGGCGATGAAAGATGGCCGGCCGGTTCGCTATCAAGCCTATATCCGGGTCGATTTCAGGCTGGAAGATTGACGCTGAAACCGAATCTAACCGTCTGAATCAAGGTGTGATCAGCGGGAAGTCACGCGGCAATAGAACCCACATGCGACCCCTCTGTTTCATCGAACCGGCCTTTTTGCCGGCTTCGTCGCCGAATCCCCAGAAGAAATCGGCGCGCACATTGCCGCGTATGGCGCCGCCGGTATCCTGCGCCAGCATCAATCGGTTCAAGGTTTCGCTCGAATTGGGGCGGGTAGTGGCCAGCCAGACCGGGGCGCCCAGTGGCATGCCGCGCGGGTCGATGGCGATGCTGCGTTCGGCCGTGAGCGGCACCCCCAAGGCACCGAGTGGGCCGCTGAGGTGGTTCGGCAGCACGCGGAAAAAAACATAACTCGGATTTGCATTCAGCAGTTCTGGTAAACGCGCCGAATTTTGGCTTCCCCAATCCTTGATCCCCTGCATCGAAGCCTTGTCGAGCGTGAGTTCGCCTTTGTCGATCAGCCATTTGCCGATCGATCGATACGGATGCCCATTCTGATCAGCGTAACCAATGCGCACGGTGTCGCCATTCTCGAGTTGCACCCGGCCCGAGCCTTGAACCTGCAGGAAGAACAATTCCACCGCATCATCAACCCAGACCAGTTCCTTGCCGCGCATCGGTGCTGAACCGGCTTCAATTTCAGCGCGGCTGAAATACGGCACGACCTTGTTGCCTTGCAAACGGCCGCGCAAGCGCAAGTTTTTCAATTCCGGGTAAAGGCTGGAGAGATCAACCACCAGCAGGTCTTCTGGCGCAGCGTAGATCGGGAAGCGGTATTTGGCGGTCGGGAAGCGACTGCCGCGCAGCAGGGGCTCGTAATAGCCGGTGACCAGGCCTTCGAGGCCGTTGTCGGCCTGGTTGATTTGCCAAGGTGAAAAATGCTGTTCAAAAAACGTTCGGATACTCGCGGCATCCGGTAACGCGGGAAGCTGTGTTGCGGCTTGGCAAACGCCAGTCCAGGCCGGATTGCTGCGCAAGCCGCGACAGGATTGATGCAATGCCGGCCATGCTGGCGTCATGTCATCGTCACGCCAGCCGGGCAAATGCGTCCAATCCGCCGGCTTCAACCAGGGCATGGCGATAGGAATCGGTTTGCCTGGCTCCGGAAAAACCGGGGCCGGCAGTTTGACAGGCTCGACCACGGCAGGCAGGTGCGGTGCAGTTTCGGGCGGTGGAGCGGGGCGGACTTCCGGCGCCGCGACCGCAGGTGGAGAGGTCTCGACAGGTGCCGGTATGACCGGCTTGACGGGTTCCTGCGGCGCGCCCGGCTTCTTGTCCAACAGGCTGCAACCTGTGCCCAACATGGCGATCAAGCCAATTAAAAAATAAACGCGCATGGATACTCTGATGAAGAAAAACGGACTGAGCTAATCAGTCAAAAAAGACCACAACCAGGCCGGCAATGCAGGCAAAGCTGAACAAACCCGGTGTTCGATCAATGCAGAACGCGAGGCACCGAGAGGATGAATTCGGGAATCTCGGCTTCAAACGGTTTGCCGTCTTCGGCCACCATCTGATAGCTGCCTTTCATCGCACCGACCGGGGTTGAGACGGCGGTGCCACTGGTGTATTCGAAGCTGTCGCCGGGTTTCAGCAGGGGTTGCTCGCCGACCACGCCGAGGCCACGGACTTCCTGCACTTTCTGGTGCGCATCGATGATTTGCCAGTGGCGAGAAATCAATTGCGCAGCGATCTGGCCGGTGTTGGAAATGGTGATCGTGTAGGAGAAAACATAGCGTTCGGCGGCCTCGTCTGATTGCTCAGGGATGAAGAGGGTCTTGGCGGTGACGGTGATATGGTATTTCCTGATTTCGGCCATGATGTGCGGCGGGGTACGGGGAGAGATTGTGATTGCACACGAATCGCTTCGGACTGTCCAGACTGCCCTATATTCCAGGCGGCCTTCGGCGGGTAATATCGCGGTTTTAACTTGCCGGGAAATTGTCATGGCCGATTATCAGATTGCTCCTTCCATCCTCTCCGCCAACTTCGCCAAGCTGGGTGAGGAAGTCGATAAAGTCCTCGCCGCAGGCGCCGACATCGTTCACTTCGACGTCATGGATAACCACTATGTCCCCAATCTGACCATTGGCCCGCTGGTCTGCGAAGCGCTGCGCAAGCATGGTGTCACCGCGCCGATCGACGTGCATCTGATGGTCAAGCCGGTGGACCGCATCATTCCCGATTTCGCCAAGGCTGGCGCAACCTACATCACCTTCCACCCGGAAGCGTCCGAGCATGTCGATCGCACCATCGGCCTGATCAAGGAAAGCGGTTGCAAGGCCGGCCTGGTGTTCAACCCGGCGACACCGCTGGATATCCTGGAATACATGTTGCCCAAGCTCGACATGGTGTTGCTGATGTCGGTCAACCCCGGTTTCGGCGGCCAGAAGTTCATTCCCTACGTGCTCGACAAGGCGCGCAAGGTGCGCGCCATGATCAATGCCGGCGGCTATAACTGCCGTCTCGAAATCGATGGCGGCGTTGGCCCGGCCAACATCTGCGAAGTCGCCAAAGCCGGTGTCGATACCTTTGTCGCGGGTTCCGCCATCTTCGGCGCCGCCAAGGATACCGATCCGAATCGTTACGACAGCGTGGTTGCTGCGATGCGCGCGGAATTGGCGAAGGCCTGATGCTTTTTGTGAAACGTGAGGTGTGAAGTGTGAAACGTAAAACGATACGTTTCACCCGCGCGAAGCGCGCCACGTTTCACGCTTCACCAAGGAATGCGAATGAACTTCCCCCTCCCCGTTAAAGCCGTCGTTATCGACCTCGACGGCACGCTGCTCGACACCGCTGAAGATCTGGCTGACGCTGCCGAAGCGA
>CAZUSF010000093.1:0-8495 GCA_964623355.1 uncultured Thiobacillus sp.
GCGCCCCACAGGATGGCCGTGTCGGTGTATTCGATATCGTCGTAGTTGCCGGCCGGCTCGTCGGTGCCGAACACGCTGTAGAACGCGGCTACCGCGCTGGCCATGCAGTTGCGCGCATTGGGGTCGATGTTGTTGCTGCGCCAGCCGGCCTTGAACAGCTTGTTGAAGGCATAGCCTTCCTGAATGGTCTTCTGCGCCGAGGCGAGCATGGCGACGCCGGTCGGCCCTTTTTCTGTGTAGGTCTTGCGGAACTGCAACTCCATTTCGTCGAACGCCCGTTCCCAGGATACCGGCACGAACTTGCCCTTCTTGTCGAACTTGCCGTCGGTCATGCGCATCAGGGGCTGCGTCAGCCGGTCCTTGCCGTACATGATCTTGCCGTTGAAATAGCCCTTGACGCAGTTCAGGCCGCGATTGACCGGCGCCTTGGGGTCACCCTTGGTCGCCACCACCCTGCCGTCCTTGGTCGCCACCATAATGCCGCAGCCGGTGCCGCAGAAACGGCAGACCGATTTGTCCCATTGCCAGTCCTTCTCGCCGGCCTTGACTGCGGCCAGGGCCTCCTTGGACAAGGGCATGCCCATCGTGGCGGCGGTGCTGGCAGCAATGCTGGATTTCAGAAAGTTACGTCGCGTCAGGTTCATATGCGTCTCCTCAGGCTCGTACGTCAATCCCATACGTTCTGTCATGGTATGTAAGCACCGGCGCTAATCACTTTGACTGAAATCAATAAATCATTGATTTAATTGAACAAATTAAGAATCCACTGATATTCGAATGAATCTGGCCAGTAAGCTGCTCGTTCCCTGTCCCTAGCAGCCTGTCGGACTTTGGTATCGTCGCCTGCCGCTGCCGGAATCGGCGATGTCGATGCAACCCTGTCCGGTTTCCAATAAATGCTGCTGGACAGGCCGCGTAACTGCAACGACAAGACAGGGGCCACATGCAGGCGCTGGAACCTTGACGACACAGGGCCGCCGTTTGATTTATTCAGCGGGCTGCGTTTCTTCCCTCTGCTGCAAGCGCCACATTGCAGCGTAGCGGCCATCTTCGGCGAGCAGCGCGGCGTGATTGCCGCGTTCGACGATGCGACCGTTTTCCAGCACCAGGATTTCATCGGCATCGACCACGGTAGACAGGCGATGCGCGATGACCAGCGTGGTGCGGTTTTCCGAGATGCGGCTGAGTTCATGCTGGATCGATTGCTCGGTACCGCTGTCGAGTGAGGACGTGGCTTCGTCGAACACCAGAATGGGCGGGTTCTTCAGGATGGCGCGGGCGATGGCGACACGCTGTTTTTCGCCGCCGGAAAGCTTTAGGCCGCGTTCGCCGACCACCGTGTCATAGCCGTCCGGCAAGCCTTCGATGAAGCGATCCAGATGCGCCGCGCGCGCCGCTTCGAGGACTTCTTCGCGGCTGGCCTCGGGGCGTCCATAAGCGATGTTGTGATACAGGCTGTCGTTGAACAGCACGGTGTCCTGCGGCACGATGCCGATGCTCTTGCGCAGGCTGGCCTGGGTGACCTGACGGATGTCCTGGCCATCGACCCGGATGCAGCCGCCGTTGGCACTCACGTCGTAAAAGCGGAACAGCAGGCGCGACAAGGTCGATTTCCCCGCCCCGCTGGCACCTACCACGGCCAGTTTGCGGCCGGCCGGGATGGTGAAACTGACGTCTTCCAGAATCGGCCGACGCGGGTCATAGGCAAAGCTGACCTGTTCGAAGCGAACTTCGCCCTGCTTCGCTTGCAGCGGTTTGGCGTCGTCAGCATCGGTAATTTCCGGCGGTTTGTGCAGCAGGCCGAACAGTTTTTCCATGTCAGTCAGCGCGTTGCGGATTTCACGGTAAACCGTGCCAAGGAAGTTGAGCGGAATGAACAGCTGGATCAGATACGCGTTGACCAGCACCAGATCACCCAGCGTCATCGTCTTGTTCGCCACGCCTTGCGCCGCCAGCCCCATCATCGCGGTCACGCCGATGGCAATGATGAAAGCCTGGCCGGCATTCAGCCAGGCGAGCGAGATCTCGCTCTGCACCGAAGCATCTTCGGCGTGCCGCAGGTCATCCTTCAGTCGGTCGGCTTCGTACTTTTCATTGTTGAAATACTTCACCGTTTCGTAATTCAGCAGGCTGTCCACCGCGCGTGCATTGGCGGCGGCGTCGGTTTCATTCATCGCGCGGCGGTATTTCATGCGCCAGTTGGTGATCAACACCGTGTAGGTGATGTACACCACCAATGTCATCAAGGTGATGGCGCCAAACCAGGGGTCATATTTAACGAACAACACGCCGGCCACCATCAGGATTTCGAGCAGCGTCGGGCCGATGTTGAACAGCGTGAAGTTGATCAGGAAGCGGATCGAACGGGCGCCGCGTTCGATATCGACGGCCAGCCCGCCGGTGCGGCGTTCCAGATGGAAACGCAACGATTGCGCATGCAGATGTTCGAAGACATCGTGAATGACGCCACGCATGGCGCGCTGCAGCACGCGGGCAAACAGCGCATCACGCAATTCGGTGAACGCGGTATTGCCGAAACGCAGCAGGCCGTACAGCACGATCAGGATCAGCGGCACGGCAAGGCTCAGCGCATCCGGATTTTCCAGGTGATCGACAATTTCCTTCAGCACCAGCGGCACCGAGACGTTGGCGATCTTGGCGCAGAACAACAGGCCAAAAGCGATCAGAACACGGTTCTTGTATTGCCAGACGTAAGGAAACAACGACCAGGCGGCACGCCACTGGCTGGCCGAGGTATGCGGGGTCATGGTGTCGGCGCTGAGGCGGTGGTGGGACATGGGCTGCGCAAAAAACAAATCAGAACGCTATTGTCCCGGAAACAGCAGCCTTACTGAAAAACCACCTGACGAATCGCCGAGACAGGTTCAGCTCAGCGTCCGGCCAAGAATCTCGGTAGCGGCATTGGCATTGACCGCACGGCTGAAGAAAAAGCCCTGATAGGTGTCGCAGCCCAGGGTTTGCAGATAGTCGAGTTGTTCCTGCGTCTCGACCCCCTCGGCGACCACCTTCAATTTGAGGCCCTTCGCCATTGCGGCGATGCCGGCGACGATGGTGCTGCCGTTGTTCATGTGGCCGGTCAGATCGTGAATGAAACTGCGATCAATCTTGATCGTATTGATCGGCAGTTTCTTCAAATACGATAACGAAGAGTAGCCGGTGCCGAAATCGTCGATGGAAATCTCGACGCCCATGTCAGCCAGCTTGCGCAGCTTGCCGACCGCGCCATCCATGTCGCGCATCAACGTGCTTTCGGTGATCTCGATTTCGATACCGTTGCCATCCGGCATGTACTTATGCAGGCACTGGACGAATTTATCGACGAATTGCGGATGTTCGATCTGCCGCGCTGACAGGTTGATCGCCATCGTGATTGGCGGCATATCGGAATCACGCCAGAGACGGGCCTGGCGGCAAGCAGCACCCATCACCCACTCGCTGATCGGCGTGATAAGGCCGGATTCTTCGGCGATGGGAATGAAGTCGGTCGGCGAAACCAGGCCGCGCGCCGGGTGATTCCATCGGATCAAGGCTTCCATGCCGCGCACGCGCTGGCTCTGCACGGCCACTTGCGGCTGATAGAAAACCTCGAATTCCTTCCGCTCCAGCGCATGTCGCATTTCGTTTTCAATCGCCAGGCGGCCGGTGAACGACCTGTGCAGATCCTGGGTGAAGAACTTGTAGTCGTTGCGGCCATGATCCTTGGCGTGATACATCGCGATGTCGGCATGCTTGATCAAGGTTTCGATGCTGTCGCCGTCTTCCGGGAAAATCGCGATGCCGATACTCAGGCCGACATAGAGTTCATGCCCCTCGATGTTGAACGGCTGCTTCAGCGAGTGCAGGATCTTCTGCGCAATATAAGCGGCGTTGTCGCGCGTGCGGATGTGCGGCAGCAACAACATGAATTCATCGCCGCCGATGCGCGACAGCGTATCGCCTTCGCGCAGACACTCGCGCAGACGCTGCGCCAGCGCTTGCAGCAGCCCGTCACCGACAAGATGGCCGAGGGTGTCGTTGACCACTTTGAAGTGATCCATATCGAGGAACAGCGTCGCCATGGTCTGGCCGTGGCGTTTGGCATAGACCATCGCCTGCCCCAACCGGTCCTTGAACAGTGCGCGGTTGGGCAAGCCGGTAAGCAGATCGTGATAGGCCTGGAAGGTGATCGTCGCCTCGGCCTGCTTGCGCGCGCTGATGTCGCGCGCAACGCCGTAAGAGCCGAGAAACTCGCCCATGCCGAGGCTGGTCGGGCGGTACATCCCCATCGAGGAGAGTTCGACCACGACGCGCTGATCGGAAGTGCGTTCAGTCAGACTGCTGAGCAGATCGTCCTTGCGCCGCAACAACAGTTCGAGATTTCGGGTGGCGCGTTCGCCCGTGCGGCGTTCATTGAAGCGGTAGGCGGCGGATTCAAGCTGATCCGTCGCGACGATGGTGGTGTAGTGGCGGCCTATCAATTCGCCTGGCATGTAGCCCAGCGTGCGTTCGATGCTGTCGTTCAGGTAGCTGAAACGGGCCTCCGCATCGAGCGTGTAAATGACGTCCGGCGAGGTATTCACCAGCAAGCGATGCCATTGTTCGGACTGCTCGATCTGATGCGTCATGCGCGCGTTTTCGCGTTCCAGTTCGAGCTTGCGCACCGCATTGCGCACAGTATTGATCAGGTCTTCCGGCTCATACGGCTTGCGCAGATAGTCGGTGGCGCCCAGACGCAAAGACTGGATGGCGGAATCGATTTCGCTATCACCACTGGCAACGATGATCCGACAGTCAGGCAGATGGCTGCGAATGTAAGCCATGATTTCATGGCCGTTGCCATCCGGCAGGCGCAAATCAAGCAACGCCAGGTCATAGTGTTTTGTCGCCAGCAACGCAAACGCGTCCTTGACGGTGAGCGCCGAATCAATGCTATGCACATGCTGTGCCAGCAGGAGACGGGTGCTTTCCAGATAACGCGGCTCGTCCTCGACGATCAGCAGGCTGACCAGTGTCTGACTAGAGTTGGGAACCGCATTACCGAACATCAGCTTTCCTTTTGTTTGGTCTGGTGAAGAGCCCGATCATGGCTTGAGCAATTCAGCAGTCAATCAATTACTTGGCAATAATATCTGGAATGTCGTACCGCTTGCACTTGTCTTGAAGATGATGCTGCCCTGCATCGATTCAGTCAGCGATTTGACGATCGACAACCCGAGGCCGGCATGGCCGTCGCCTTTCGCGGTATCGAGCGGATCGAAGATCTGCTTGGCGATATCCGGCGCTATACCTGAGCCGGAATCTGAAACCAGCACCTCGATGAAATGTTCGTGGCGTTGATTCAACAGCGCCGCCGTTTCAATCCGCACCACGCCGCCCGGCGGCGTTGCCTCGATCGCGTTGAGCATCAGGTTGAGCACAATCTGCTTCAGCTTGTCGCGGTCATTTGTCAGGTGGGCAAGCCCCGGCGTCAGAACAGTGGAAACCTCGATGCCCTTGCTTAGCCAGGTTGGCTGCGTGACTTTCACCAGATCCTGAATCAATGCATTCAGATCCGCGGTTTCCCCTACCGTAGCGGCTTCCACCTGCACGCGGGACAAGCCGCGCACGATGCGAACAATGCGGTCGAGTTCTTCATAAATGATGCGCAACTCATCGGAAATCGGCGCGTCATCGCCCAACTTCACCTTCAGGATGGCCAGATAATTCTTGATGATGCCGAGCGGATTATTGATTTCATGGGCCGCCCGGCGGACCCGCGACGGCAAAGCGTCAGCCATCTCGTCGACGCTATTTTCGCTTCCGACGACCGCGCTTGTCGGCGGCAAGCGTCCGGCCAGTTCACCCATACGGGCGAAGTGCTTGGGTAGCGCAGCAACCGTGGCGAGCGCAACCGCATTGCCGCAGACCAGCAATACACCCTGGCTGTCCGCTTCGCCGACGGGGATGGCGACCAGACCATCGGCATCCGCCTGTCGAATCAATTGCAGATCAAGCACGGCGGCATCCATGCCGGCGTTTTCCAGCACGATCATCGCAGTTCGCGTCAGCATCGCGCGCACCGCCGCCGTGTTGCTGCCTTCGACACGAATCGACAGCGGCGCAAATGGATGTTCGCCAAGCGGCTGCGCTTCGAGAAAACCAGTGCGTGCGTTGAGTTTGAGGTAGATCGGATCGGCCAGACCTTCATGACTGGCGAGCAGACGCGCCAGTGTCAGGATGGCGGCAGACTGGTTTTCCTGCATCGTGCTGGCGGCCAGCTCAAGCTGGTTGTAGCGGATCAGTTCGAGTCCGAGATCGGCAATCGCCTTGTCACTGGTTTGTTCAAGTCGATACTTCGCGGCCAGCGCGTTCACTTGCTGATCCGCCAAAGTCAGCAGGTCGCGCAGCGTTTCCTGATCGACCCGGGACACCATGAAGAGGACGTTCAACAGCGGGTTATCCGATTTTCTGGCGACTTCGGACAAGCTCATCTGGGCCAGCCGATAAGCCGAAACCACCATTTGCACCAGCGGCGCGGCATCGAGCAGACGTTCCGGCTGCAGGTCGCGGTAACGCAGGACGTCAGGCAGAAAAGTCCGTAATGGCAGTTGATCCAGCGCTGCCTGCGCCGCCTGGCGAGGCAGATCGGGAGCCAGATCCGAGGCGGCGGCAAAGCCGGGCAACCAGATCAACAAACCGGACAGCCAGGCTTCATCCGGGCTCGGATAATGCAATTTTTCCGCCAGCATGCGACTCAGCACCGCGCAGCGCAGCGCCGGCAGCCAGGCCGCATGCCAGTTGGCATAGGCAAGATGGGTGAAGCGATCGGTGGCGCCGGTGGTGGCGATGCTTTTCAACGTGCTGGCATCAAGACCCTGCAACAAATCAGCCTGGCGAAAAAACTGCAAAGACTGACCGGCATGCGACTGGGCATAGGCTTCCAGCGCGCGCAAAGCCAGGACCGGGTCAAGCATCAGCAATTCGGCAATCGACTCATCCAGGATTTTGCGTCCACCCAATTCCTTCAGAAGTTGCGCCAGAACCACTGAATGGATCAGAAACGGCGGCGCCAGACATGGCTTGGGCCCGACGGGTTGATTATGGAAGGGGAATATGTACGGCACGGTCGATTCGAAAAAGAGGCGTAATGCAGTGGCGTAATCCAGGGGCGTAATTTAAAAAGCAAGCTGCGTGCCACTAACAAATATTTATTCAAACGGGCTGCGCCAGCTTAATGAAAACGTTGCATTATTTTCTAACAGGCTTGGCCAGCGAACATGCCAAGCATTAGTCCAAAGGCGCATTTGTAAAATTTTCCGACAAAACAGAATGGGCTGATGGTTTCTCGGCTGGCGTGATGAGATTCAAAAAGATGGCTCTATGTGATTCGTAGTGGGTAACGCTCGCAAGGCCAGCAGGCAGGTCACGCCGATCACCTGAATAGCCGTATCGAGGGTGGTGGGGGCGCGGATTCGCGATTCGACCGCTGCAATCGTTGTAGGAGGTCCGCTTGCGGGCCGAAGCGCCCGGTAGGGCGCAATGGTGGCACTTCCCGCCCGGGCGAGCGTTTGCCCTTTGCGGCTGCCGCCGCTTCGGCCCGCAAGCGGGCCTCCTACGGCGGCTCGTTACCCACTCCAAATCACATAGAACCAAAAAGATCCGCTGCAACGAGTCAGGTTCGCGACTCAGGTTCGCGACTGCTCAAGTTCACGTAACAGTTTGAACAACGCGCGGCTCGATTTGGGCGGCTTGGCTTCCGCCGCTTCCTTGCGTGCATTGCGGATCAATTGGCGGAATTGCTGGACATCGGTTTCCGGGTGTACCGCCAGCCAGGCTTGCAGCGCGGCATCGTCTTCGATCAACCGCGTGCGCCAGCTTTCCAGCGCATGAAACTGCGCCTTGGCAATATTCGATTCGCCGCGAATCACCGCCAACTGTTGCAGGATGGGGTCGGTTTCGATGTCGCGCATCACCTTGCCGATGAACTGCATCTGCCGTCGCATGGCGCCGTGGCTGGTCAGCCGTTTGGCTTCCAGCAATGCGCCGAGCAAAGATTCCGGCAGGTCCATCTTCTTCAGTTGGTCACGTGAAAGCTCGAACAACTCCTTGCCCAGATCCTGCAACGCGGTGCTTTCGCGCTTGCGCTGGCTTTTGCTGACGATGTTGTCGCTTTCATTTTCGTCATCGTCGTCGTCTTGGTTCAGGTCTTCGAAATCTTGATCGCGCATAGCTACGTAGGAGGCGGGTGTGTTGGCGGGTTGACGCAAATGGGTTGGCATCAAATGGGTTGCTATCATAACGACTTTGTCGATTTCCTCAGGCCCAGACGTGTCCACTACCCAACAGTCCAAAAGTCCGTTCAGTTTTTCCCGCCAGACCCTGCAAGGCCTTGCGGCTCAGGTGCTCGACCTGGCCAAAGCCGGTGGCGCCACCGCCGCCGAAGCCGAAGTTTCCGAAGGCAGCGGCCTGTCGCTGTCGGTGCGGCATGGCGAGATTGAAACCATCGAACACAACCG
>CAZUSF010000094.1:0-3358 GCA_964623355.1 uncultured Thiobacillus sp.
CTGCAATCCTCTTTTCACTCGGCTGAAGTGGAATGCAAAGGATGTCTCCGGCGATCCGGCGGTTTATCTCTGTTCCAGCGGCGGAATTTTGAATCCAGCGGTTGAAAGTCATGCCTGAATGCATTCAGCCTAAAACCGGCAGTTGACCGCGTTGTAGGAGCGTCCGCTTGCGGCGCGAGCCTTGTGAAATCGGCCCGCAAGCGGAGCCTCCTACAACTTCACCGCATCACCCGACGGGTGAATTGAGAAATCGGCCACTCGCCAGCATCCGCAATGCTTATCGGCGATGAATCTGCCGCCAACAGAGGTTTCCAGGTTCAGACATCAAAAAACACTGAAGGCATGTTTGCGGGCTTCCTAATCACCCTGCGTCGGGCGCGATGCCCTACTTCACGCCAGAAAACCGACCGGTTTCGGCGCATACCCTGGCAACACCGCTGACGTATCGGTCTGTCCCAGGAAGCGCTGCAACACCTCCCCATAGACATCACGGAAATCGGTGTTGTGGGCGACATAGCGTCCCTCCAGCAGTTGGCCGCTTTGCAGGCCGCGCCAACCCGTCCCGGTATGCACCCCGCCCCGCACACCGCCGCCGACCGCCAGCCAGGTCGAGGCATGGCCGTGATCGGTGCCGCCGCTGCCGTTTTCCGCCACTGTGCGGCCGAACTCGGTGATCGCCAGCAGCAGCACCCTGGACGCATCGGATCCCAGATCGGTGAAAAAGGCTGCCACCGACTCGGCAAACTCGCGCAGCAGCAGGCTCATGCGCCCGTCCGCCTTGGCGCCGCCCTGGCCGTTGTGGGTATCCCAACTGCCCAGATTCAGGGCGATGACCTCGATGCCCGGCCGGTACTTGGCCAAGCCGGCTGCCTGTCGCATCTGCCTGCCGAAGTGGGTGGCCGGATAGACTGCGCCATTATCGGCATCGCGCCGGCCGATCGCCCGCAGCGGGTCGAGGTCGGCCAGCAACTGCCGCCCGGCCGCGTGCAGCTTGGCGGTGTAGGGGTGATCGGGTTGGGGCACAGCGCCATAGCGGGTGCCATAGCGGGCCTCGATCATGGCGCTGAGCATGTCCCGGTCTTGCTTGCTTGAGGCCAGGTCAAGGCTCGCAAGATCCGAAAAAGTCGGCACCTGTATGGTTCCGGCCAGGCTGCGGGGCACGCGGTCCGTCAGGCACATGGACCGCTGATTGACAGCCCCCGGCGTGGCCGCGAGATAGCGGGCCAGCCAACCATTGACGGTAGGCTGCAGGTTGGCATTTTCGATGATGTCCTGCCCCTGGAAATGGGAGCGCGTCCCCCCGGGATACTGCACCCCGGGCAGCACCGCCACCCTGCCCTGCCGATAGAGTGTCAGCAGCGACCCCAGAGCCGGGTGGAAGCCGAAGAAGCCGTTCAGATCCAATGCGGCCTCGGCTGTGTTGGCTGAGGGCGGCGGTACAGCGATGGTGGGGCGCAATTTGTAATAGGCGTCCTCACCGTAGGGCACCGACACATTCAGCCCATCCCAGCCACCGCGCTGGAACACCACTACCAGCACCCGCCCGCTGGCTGCGGCGTGCGCGGTGCGCATCAACACGCCGCCCGACCAAAGCAGCGAGGCGGCGCCCATGCCGCCGGTCATGCGCAAGAAGTCTCTGCGATCCATCAGCACACCCCAATCATTGATACTGATACGCCGGCAAACCCAAAATCGCCTTCCCCAGCCGCCGCAGACGCGCTTCCGCATCCGGCGCCCAGGGGAGATACGGAGATGCCCCGCCCTCGGTGAGGATATCCACCCCGAAATCCCGCAACCCGCGGGTGGCCGTTGGCCCCAAAGCCATCTCCAGCATGCGGCCCGCCACCCCTTCCGCCGTCTCCAACCCCGCCGCCTGCATCTGCCCCAGCAGATCCACATGGGACGAATCGGCGGCCGCATCTCCGCTCAACAACCGGTCCAGAAAGCTCATCCGCGCCAGCAGCAGGCCGGAACTGAGCCAGGCATCGCCGGTCTCCGCATAGCCGGTGGGTACAGCGCAGGAGAAGGGATCCATGCCCAACCGTTTCATCTCCAAGGCCAGGTCGTCGCCATTGGTCTCCAGCCCCAGGTTGCGCGCGGCCCCCACCAGAAACTCCAGTGGCGTCTTCAGCTTGCGGCCGCGATGCGCCGGTCCGAGGAATTCCGTCGAGTCCAATATCGTCCACAACACCCGGGCCATCTGGTCGGGCGCATCCGCCCGGGCCAGGAACTCTGCCACGCACTGCTGCACCAGGCCCTCCATTGGCTGGTCATCCACAAACAGCGTCACCAGCTTCGAGCAGATGTACCGCGCCGTCGAGGGATGCCGCGCCAGCCGGTCCAGCACCGCTTCCCCATCCTCGATGCCATTCCCCGCCGGCAAGGTGCCGCCCAGCACATGCTTCTCGCCGGCGTCGTGCCGGTCGGCATCGAACAGGAACCGCCGCTCCTTCACCGTCCAGCCGGTAAAGGCCCGGGCCACCTCCACGACATCCTGCTGGGTATAGCCACCATCAATGCCCAGGGTGTGCAACTCCATCAGCTCGCGGGCATAGTTCTCGTTGGCCGCTCCCTTCCTGTTCATCACCCCGTCCAGGGTGATCAGCATGGCTGGGCTCCTGGCGCTGATCCCCAGGAGATCACGGAAGCGTCCCAGGGCATGAGCCAGGAAGGCAGCCCGCTCCTGCTGCTCGTACTCGCCCCTGCCATGGCGGCCATAGTCGGTGCTGAAATGGTTGTCCCAGAACCAGGCCATCACCTCCTGCAGCTGTCGGCTGCTGTAAACCGCATGACGCAGGAGATCCGTCGCCACATAGCCGCCGGCATCAAGCCAGCCGGCCTGGCGCTGCTCGAACGCCGTATCGTCGACGCTGCCGGGATGCACCTGTCGCCGCAGGAACTCCCGCACGCTGTCCTGCGCCACCGCCTTTACCTGTCCCGGGGTGGCGCCGAAACTGGTCCGCTGCAGCACATGCCAGGCCTGGCGTTCGTCATCAGTGGGGTTTAGATGAAGCCTCTGCCGGGCTGTATTCCCCGCGCCGTCCATCGCCATCAGGGTTAGGGTGATGGGCGAGGTGGAAAACGCCTCATCGGGGGCGATCATCAGCGACCAGCGACCCGACCCCGGCGCTACTTCGACGCTGCGCTCCTCTGCCTCAACCAGCCCGCCACCTGTCACCCGCGCCGTCAGGGCGGGCATCAGGGTATCGTCGGTCACCCGACCGGAAATCAGAAAGCCGCCGGTGGGCACACGGTCTCCCTCCTGGTGAGACAGTATCTCGATGGCGGGCGGCGTGACATCGTCGATCAGGGCAAGTGTCAGACGCGCCTCGGCGACGTTCAGGTTCTGGTCTATCGC
>CAZUSF010000094.1:3368-8469 GCA_964623355.1 uncultured Thiobacillus sp.
CATCGCCTGCACCACCGCTCGCACCGTCCCGGCCGACTCGCCCGTGAAGGCGCCGGTATCCACCTGCCATGTTCCTGAATCCGTACGGTAAGTGGCCTGCCGCTCCACCATCGCCCCCGAAGGCAAGGTCAGGCGCAGCAGTACCTCCTTCACCGCAACGTCATTCTCCGCAGTGCCATAGAGCCGAAAGCCAGCCCCGGAGACCTTGGCCCCCTCGGCCGGGAAGCGTATCCCCACACCGGGCGGGTGGAGGCCAGGCGCAGTGGATTGTGTGTTGTTCGAGGCAAGGGTGATTAAGCCCCGGTCACTGACTGATTGGCTGTAGAGCCCTTTTCCTTCACCCAACGGCCCCTCCGCCAGCGCGAGGCATGGGCAAGCAAACATGGAACAGGCCAGAAGGACGCTCAGGCAGCGGCTAATAAGATTGTTTTGGCGCAAGGAAACAGCAAAGCCATACCGGAACATCGGCACAGGCAAGGAGGTTAGACGGATTGGCTGCACGTATGGGCTCCCACAACATGCCTCGGTAGTAAAGCCATGAACCGCCCCGGCCCTAAACTCCGCGCAATGACGTCAGGACATCTTTGCAAACGAATCGAAGACATCGATCGCAATGGCTTTACGGACTGCAGGTTAAAGAACAACTTGAAAAGACTCGCCCAAGTGCAGGCACCAAGATGACCAAGATCTGGCGCTACAAATCGAGCAGCAATGACTGAAGCCCCAGGCAAAAGCCAACCACTTTCAATATAGCCATGAGCCTTTCCGTTGCCAATGATCCGCACGAGCCGCAGCCCGCATGCCGCCTACCTTAAGTTGTTCCCGCTCCGAACCCATGCCGACCCCAGCAAGGTTCGTTCAAAATTACATCCCAGTCCTTGAACCGCTTTTGCAGGATTGGTTGTTGCTCGCGGAGAAACTTAACAAGAAACGGAATTGTGGTTGGTTCACGCTGGAGCACGAGTGCGAGGTCGTAGATGTCCCTGGCCTTGATCTATCTTCTCAAGCGTTACACCACCCGAGGTCATGGGTATCAACGTTAGCGCCTAGTTGGAAAGCTGGTTTGTCGCACTTGGGCCGACAAGAAGTCGGCGAATGGCTTGATATTACCTTCCACGCTTGCTTGCTCAAGGCAAGCCATATATTCGACCCGGTCGTCCACGCGGATGATGGTCCAAGGGTATCTGCCCGAGGCCAACATAAGATTCATCAGGAACCTGGCCATTCGACCATTGCCATCCATGTACGGATGAATGAAGCCAAACAGCCAGTGCCCCAACACAGCGCGCACGAATGCATCAGGCTCCGCAGCAAAGCAATCTTTGAGCGCCTCCATGCCGTCCCGCACATAGTCGTAATGTGGTGGCGAGTGCTGTGAGCCACGCAGGAAAACCAAGTGCCGCCGATAGCCCATCAGGTCCCGAGGCTCCAGTATTCCGGCGTCCACGGAGGTGCCAAACAGTTTCTGGAACCAGGCTTGATGCCGGTCGGCAAATACCTTGGCGGCGGGGACGCCGGGTTGCCGTTCCTGAAATACTTGGCTTGAATCTTCGCGAACCAAGGCGAAGGCATCCAGATAACCTTTGGCGGCGAGGGCCTCAATGTGTTGTTTGTCCGTAGGCTCCGTGTCTGGGCTCCACGCCCCGTCTGCTATTTTTTGGATGAGTTCGGGGGTAACGCGGTAACGCTCGATGGATAAGCTGTGATACGCATCGGCAACCCGGATAGCGTCCACCTGGCTGAGATAAGTGTCTACCGTGGTATCCGGGGGTAGAGGGTCTGGGCGTGCCGCCAGAACCAACGCTCTGTGTTCTGCCCAGAGGGCCTGGATACGAGCATACAGGGGAGCCTTTGGTATCGCCCCGAGGTGGTGCACAACCTGACCCTCAAACGGGTTGCTCACGGCGGGCAGCGGGATATTCAATCCGGCCAGTTGCTTAAGAACATCGTCTGCAAAGTCATCGCGCCCGATTTGTCGCAACGCGGCGACCACGCGGGCTACACCTGACGCATTGATATGCACCAACTCAGCGATGGTTGCGGGGTCGGTTAGGGTGCTCAGCACCACCTGAACGTCCCGGGCATTAGACTGAAAGGCCTTCGGTGTCAGCATGGCCAGTGTATAAGGCGGCGTCATGCAGCGCAGGCCATCAAGCATGCTCACATTGCCCTCCGACGGGAAGCTCCTCTTGCCCGGGTACAGCACCAGGGAACGCCCGTAAGTCAGTTGCTGTATCTGGCTCTGGTCCACCCCTAGCATGACGTTAACCTGCGCAGGTACGACATTATGCTGAGCATGCCGAAGCAGTGACTGTTCCGCTGTGAGGCAGTATTTGGTGCCAAACCGCTCTTTAAGGTATTTGCTGATGTACTCCCAGAAGTTGGCGAAGAAGGGCGTTGTGTCCCCGGCTTCTGCGGTGGGGTCGGATACGAAGTACCACCCCTTCAGGATTTCGCGAAGAAAACCCTTCTTCAGAAGAAGAACCCGGCTAGCGTTGTTCAGTTCGGGCCCGCGAACAACACCACGTTCCGACCCCAAAACCTGGTGGAGTTCGGTCAGGGCGCGATGCAGTTTGTCGCGGTCACTAAGTCGGGGACGGCCCATGGTTATAATTCAACTTGTTTTGTTGAAATCAATATACATGTATTGATTAAAATAATCAGCATGTATTGTTGTTATTAATCCATCGGCGCGGACAGCGAGAAGAGCGCGAGCCAGGGCCGCTCCATCCTGAGGTTGGCTCTGCTACGCAGTGGTGCCTTACGGCGCAAAAAGACGCGCCTAACCCGACCTACAAGTCCACTGTGCCACCGTGACTTATTGAGTAGTTACAAACGAAACACAATAAAACCAGCACCTCGCCAGCCACCTGCATCAGGTACGACGGAAGGGGCTTGTTCGCGTTCTCTTGGCCGGCGCGGACTCAAATCTAGCCGGGTCGAAGCCTTTGCGCTGGGCCAGGAGTTCTTCGCCATCGATGCGCTCTGCCAGGCTCTGAATGTCGCGTCTTATTACGCCGGCCTGAGTAAAGTGAGCTTGCCAAGTGTTCACGACTTCAATGACAGCGAGAACTTCGGACGCGGCTTCTGCCGGCAGCAGACCGAATGCATCGCACTGCGACATTGCGTTTTCGAGCGTCGAGTCTCGGCCCTGCGCGCCACAAATAAACTCCTGGTATCCCTGTCCAGAATTGGTGGGCAAGACGTCATATGCCGGCGCCAATTTCAGGCGGCCATGCTCGAAAGGATTTATGACCAGCAGGGAATGGTTCTTCTCGTGGTCATCCGTGTTGTCGACCAGGATGTTGAAAACCATGCGTCGGAAGAGTTCACGTGCGTCCCGCTGATTAATATCGTTCTGGGCAATGCCAACCCGGCGAAGAATGCGCGCCAGTTCAGGGTACCCCATCTCTGGCGTCGCGCCCGAAGCGGTGGCTGCCCGGATGGCGGTGCCAGCCGAGATACTGTGAATTCTCAGACCCCGTTCACGGTCGAAGCGGCGAACGGCAACTGCGTGTGCGCCTGCGAGGTGGATGACCTGCGTCTTGGCCACTGTGATGCCCGCGCGCTCGGCCAGCGTCATCGTCGCGTGCTCAATGAGCGGCGTATCGACGGGTTCATTGTTGAAGAACTTGATGACCCACTGCTCACCGTCGATGTCGATGAGCGCCTTGGGCTTCGCGCCACCGAGCGGGCTGCCGCCGCCAGCAATCATCCTGGCTTCCAGCGCGGTGATGGGTTCTGCCGCTTCAATCTTGGCCACCACTTCGCTGAGTTGCTGAGCATCTTCAAGACGTGGCAGCGGGCTCACCTCCCGCGGGCTGTAGCTGATCGACGAGGTGGAAACACCGAGCGCACCGAAGCGGTCGTCGCCGGCGTAGTACAGGTACTCCATCAGGGAGAGGCGCTTGGGCTTGTCCACGAAGCGGATGACTTTCTCGCCCCAACGGTCCGGCCGAGCATCGTCGACCGCACCCACTGCACGTTGCGCATCGGCCTCCAGACGGCCTGGCGGCAGGTGCTCCATATCGACAAGTGGCAGGTCCTCGCTCAGCGCAAACCCGTTGTCCAGCCAGGCTCTGCCGTAGTGCAACGAGACGCCCTTGCCGGCGGCGACCAGCTTCAGTGCGCCGACGTAACGCGGTGCGTCCGGGTTGCCCAGATACCAAAGATACAGCTCGTCCAGACGCATCTCAGCCCTTCGTCTGATTTCTGCGGGTGCGCACTTCCGCAGAGGCCTGCGCGCGTGCGCGACCGAGCTCAACGGCTGCACGGACATCCATCTCAAGAGCGCCCTGGTCATGTTCGGGTGCCGCGATATTGCCTAGTTCTCCATCGCGCTTGATGAGCCAGAGTGCCGTCGCAACGATGCCGATGCCGACAGAGGGGTCGCCGGATTCAAGGCGTTGCAGGGTGGGCACAGAAACCCCCATGCGTTTCGCCCAGGTCTTCAAGGACTCCTTGCGACGCAAGCGGGCCACAGCCAGGTCGGCGCCAAGCTTCTCAATGGCGGCGGCCGTCGCAGGTGGGAGTTGCTGGAGAGCACGGGCGGTTTTAGGCATACACATAGAATGTAGCTAAACCGCATTATTCGTCAATATCTATGTTTACGTATAACCAGGAGAAGTGCCACTACGTCCTCGGAGAAGCTTGTGCCGACACATAACTCGAACAGAGCCGCAGTCAAGGCTCCGCAATATCCGCATCAGGGCACATTTGTTCTACCCAAAACTCGTTATTCCGGGGAAGCCGGAATCCAGATTTCACCATCTAACAGGATGTCGAAAAACACTCCGTCACCCCGCCCCGGATACAACCATTCCGGGGTGATGGTTTTTTTGAAATTTTCGTGTTCTTCGACACCCTGTTAGGCGCTGTCTCTTGTTGGTTTCCATATTTAGACAGTTCTACCATGATGCCGAAGCGCCTGTAGTCGTATTTCCTATATATTGAAACAAGCACTGATTCTGACGCTACACTGCCTGTCGTTATCCATATCGTGAAATTATGCCAAACCTGCCTACTCATCCAATCACTTCGGCGACCTCCCAGAACACCACCCTGCCCATGATTGGCCATGCAGTACGCGTGCGCCGCACAG
>CAZUSF010000095.1:0-8464 GCA_964623355.1 uncultured Thiobacillus sp.
CCCAGGTGGGCGGCGGCGAGGATGACCAGATCGGTTTCGTTTGCCTTCGGCGGCGTCAGTGTTGCCTGGCTGCGTACTGCGATGTAGTCGACGCGCCAGCCATGGGTGGTGAGTTCATCCGCGATCGCACGTTCGATACAGGCAAATTCGCCATCGCCCGATTCGATACGTTTCGTCGCTGCGCGTAGCAGGCGATACAGGCGGGGTGCTTCAGCACGTTCCGTTTGACTCAGAAAACCATTTCGTGATGACAGCGCAAGGCCGTCTTCGGCGCGGCCGGTCTCGCCTTCAAGTATGACGATGGGCAGGTTGAACTGGCGCAGCATGCCTTTCAGGATGAAGAGCTGCTGGTAATCCTTTTTGCCGAAGGCGGCGTAGCGCGGCTGCACCATGTTGAACAGTTTCAATACAACTGTGGCGACGCCCTGGAAATGACCGGGGCGAAAGGCGCCGCAGAGTTCGTCGGCCAGCGGCGGCTGCACGCTGAAGGTTTGCGCTTCCGGGTACATCTCGTTGGCATCCGGGGCGAACACGATGTCGCAGCCGGCGGTTTCGAGTTGTGCGCAGTCGGCTTCGAGGGTGCGCGGGTAGCGATTGAAATCCTCGCCGGCGCCAAACTGTAGCGGGTTGACGAAAATGCTTGAGACGATGGGGCGACCATGCCGGCGTGCCAGGTCGATCAGCGAAATATGGCCACTGTGCAGATTGCCCATGGTCGGCACGAAGGCGGTTTCGCGCGCATCGGCGAGTGCGCTGCGCAGTTCGCTGACGGTATGGATCAGGCGCATCAGAAGGCGTGCTCCGGGCCAGGGAATTCGCCGGATTTGACCGCCGCGACATAGGCGCGGATTGCCGCAGCCAGGTCGCCGGCGCCGGTCATGAAGTTCTTCGAGAAACGCGGTGGTTTCGGCGTCAGACCGAGCAGGTCTTGCAGGACCAGCACTTGGGCATTGCAGTGCGGGCCGGCGCCAATGCCGATGCTGGGGATGCGCAGGCGTTGGGTGACGGTTTCCGCCAGCGCGGCGGGAATCGATTCCAGTACCAGCATCTGCGCACCGGCGCTTTCCAGGTCGCCGGCATCCTGCAGCAGTTGATTTGCGGCGCTGGCGTCGCGCGCCTGGGCGCGGTAGCCGGTGACGTTGACCGATTGCGGCAGCAGGCCAAGATGGGCGCAGACCGGGATGCCGCGCTGGCTGAGGAAACGCACGCTTTCTACCATGATCGCGCCGCCTTCGAGCTTGACCATGTTGGCGCCGACAGCCATCAGCCTGGCTGCGGCGTCGAAGGCCTGTTGCGGGCTTTTCTGGTAACTGCCGAAGGGCAGGTCGGCCACCACGAATGCGCCGCCAGCCGCGCCGCGCACCACCGCGTCGGTGTGGTAGATCATCTGTTCCAGCGTCACCGGCAGGGTGGAGGTGTGGCCCTGCACCGTCATCCCGAGCGAGTCGCCGACCAGCAGAACATCGACGCCGTTTTCCACCAGCAGACGCGCGAAGCTGGCGTCATAGCAGGTCAGTACGCTGAGTTTTTCGCCTTTCTCGGCGCGGGTAAGCAGTTGCGGCAGATACATGTCGGAGCCTTCCGAGTTATGAATGCTGAAAATGGCCTGGTTCAGGCGCCCAGATTGAAGAATTCGCGCGCACCGCGCATGTCCTGGATGCGCTGCAACAGTAATTCGAAATCTGCGTCCTTGTCGGCAAAGTTAAGGTTCTCACTATTCACGATTAGAAGCGGTGAGGCTTCGTAATGATAGAAATACGCGCTGTATGCCTTGGATAGCTCATTAAGATAGGTTTCGTTGATCTGGCGTTCATAGGCGCGGCCGCGTTTTTTTACCCGTTCAAGCAGCGCACTGGGTTTGGCTTGCAGGTAAATCACCAGATCCGGCGCCCTGGCTTGCGGTTTCAGGCCTTCATAAAGCTGGTGATAAAGACGATATTCGGCGTCGTCGAGCAGCAGCTTGGCGAACAACAGGTCTTTTTCGAGCATGAAATCGGTGACCCGGGCTGAACCGAATAATTCATCCTGCACCAGATGGCGCGCCTGATCGACACGGGCCACCAGAAAGAATAGTTGCACCGGCAAGGCGTAGCGCCGGCGATCTTCATAGAAACGCGGCAAGAATGGGTTTTCGTCGGCGTTTTCCAGAATCAGTTCAGCGTTCAGGTGCGCCGCAAGCTTGCGCGCCAGGCTGGTCTTGCCTGCGCCAATCGGGCCTTCAACAACAATGTGGCGGAAACGGCTGAACATGGCGAAAAGAGAAGAATGGGGTGGCAGCAGAAGGAAGCGGGGAAAACTACTGACAGCGAGTGGCGCGCGGCGCGGGTGTGGACGCTAGCAGGATGATGTCGCTGACATCGGTTTTGGCCAGGCAGTCGGCGACCCGGCCATGTCCCGGGATCAGCGCATCCGGCGCAATTTCGGCCAGCGGCAGCAGGACAAAGGCGCGCTCGGTCATGCGCGGGTGCGGCAAGGTCAGGCCGTGCTCGTGCATGACCAGGCCGTCGTACAGCAGCAGATCGAGATCCAGGCTGCGCGGCGCGTTCTTGAAGGTACGGTTGCGGCCGTGCCGGGCTTCGATCTGCAACAGCGCGGCGAGTAGCGCGCGGGGTGACATCTGGGTGACGATGGCTGCCGCCGCATTGATGAAATCCGGCTGTTCCGCGTAGCCGACCGGCTTCGATTGATAGAGCGAGGAACAGGCGATGAGGCGTGTTTCGGGCAGGTTGTCGAGTTGCGCCCAGGCTTGTTCGATTTGGCTGATCGGGTCGCGCAGATTCGAGCCGAGTGCGATGTAGGCGGCAATTTCAGCCAAGCTTGACCTCGATGGCAGCCTCGCCGGCGGGTTTGCGCGGTCCGCGCTTGCGTCGTTTGGTTTTGCCCTCGCCCGCCTGCGGTTTGATCAGCATGGCTTCGCGTTCGTTGTCGTTGGCATCCGGGAAACGAGTCCACCAATCCGCCAGTTCCTGGTCAGCATCTTCGCCTTTGGTACGGATCAGCAGGAAGTCGTAACCAGCGCGGAAGCGCGGGTGTGCCAGCAGCCGAAATGGGCGTGCGCCGCTGCGTTGTTCAAAGCGGGATTGCAACGACCAGATTTCCTTGATCGTGCCATCGAAGCGACGCGGGAACGCCAGCACGCGACGTTGGCGCTCAAGTACCGCATCCATCGCGTCGTAAAGCGCGGATTGATCACTCTGGCCACTGTTCCGGTTGTGTTTCAGCTCGGCTTGCATGTCGAACCAGAGCAGGCAGGCGAGCATGAAGGCGGGCGAAGCGGAATGGCCCTGGCGGACGCGTTGGTCGGTGTCGTGCAACGCGACATGGAGGAATTTCTGCCGTTCCGGATCGTCCAGAATGGTGTCGAGCATCGGCAAAATGCCGTGATGCAGACCTTCCGCGCGCAACTGGCGGACGCCGCGCTCGGCATGACCGGAGAGCAGCAGCTTCATCATTTCATCGAACAGACGGGCCGATGGGATGCGTTCCAGCATCGATGCGAGTTCGGCAATCGGGGCGCGCGTGGCGGGATCGATGTGGAAATCGAGTTTGGCGGCAAAGCGGGCGGCGCGCAGCATGCGCACCGGGTCTTCGCGGAAGCGCTGGATCGGGTCGCCGATGATGCGCAAAACTTTCTTTTTGGCGTCTTCGACGCCACCATGCCATTCCCAGACTTCTTCCGTTTCCGGGTCGTAATACAGTGCGTTGACGGTGAAGTCGCGGCGTTCCGCATCTTCCGCCTGATTGCCGAACACGTTGTCACGCAACAACATGCCGTCCTCGGCGGTGACGCGGGAATCGTCGTCTTCGTCGCTTTCGTCTTCCTTCGGCAAGGAGGCGGCGCGATAAGTGGTGACTTCGATGGTGTCGGCGCCGCAATAGACGTGCACGATCTGGAATCGTCGACCGATCAGACGCGAACGACGGAATACCTGGCGGACCTGCTCCGGCAAGGCATCGGTGGCGACATCGAAGTCTTTTGGTTCGCGTCCGAGCAACAGATCGCGGACTGCGCCGCCCACCACGAAGGCGCTATACCCGGCTTGCTTCAGTGCGCGCGTGGTTTTCAGGGCGCAGGAATGGATCTGTTCGCGCCGGATGCCGTGGACTTCGACCGGAATGATGCGGGGTCCGCTGTCGACTTTGGTGGCTGCGGATTTACCGAAAACTTTATTGATGAACCGACGAATCATGGTTGCCGGAAGAGATATTCGTTCATGGTGGCGATCTCCTGAGGCGCGGGATTATACACATCGTCCCGACACGACCGCCCTTGCCCGGACCCGCCTCGCAAGCTACATTAGTACGGCTTCTGCCGTTCGAATTTACGCTTTCAAGGACTTTTTGCATTGCTCGCTCTCATTCAAGCCGCCGGCTGGCCGATCTGGCCCCTGATCATCGCCTCTGTACTGGCGTTGGCCATCATTTTCGAACGCGCTTACAGCTTGCGCCGCAAGATTGTCATTCCAGCCAATCTGCTCGACCAGGCGTTGAGCAATCTGCGCCAGCATGGGCCGAATCCTGATCTGTTGCGGGCGCTGTCTGAAGGTTCGCCATTGGGGCGGGTGTTGGTGGCCGGTATCCGTAATATAGGGAATAGCCGTGATTTGATGAAAGAGTCGCTGGAAGAAGCTGGCCGGGCAGTGGCGCATGATCTGGAACGCTATCTGATGACTTTGGGCACGATTGCTTCGGTGGCGCCGTTGATGGGCTTGCTCGGTACGGTGGTGGGCATGGTGGAAATTTTCGGCTCGCAATCGCCCACCGGCGGCAACCCGGCGGCATTGGCGCATGGCATCTCGATAGCCTTGTACAACACCGCATTCGCTTTGATCGTGGCCATTCCAAGCATGATTTTTTATCGTTTCTTTCGCGGTCGGGTGGACGCGTTCCTGGTGGAAATGGAACAACAGGCGGTGCGTCTGGTTGACATGATCCACAGTGAGCGGAAGTAGAACAGCATGCGATTTCGTCGCAGCCGGGGCGATGAACCGGAAATCAATCTGATTCCTCTGATCGATGTGCTGTTGGTGGTGCTGATTTTTTTGATGGTCACCACAACCTACGCCCGTTTTTCCGAATTGCAGATCAATCTGCCCGAAGCCCAGGGCGATAGCGTCAAGGAAGCCCCGCTTCAGATCAATGTAGGTGTCGATCAACATGGCGCTTATTCAATCAATGATGCCGCAGCCGCTGCCGCTTCGGTCGATCTGCTGGTCGAGGCATTGCAGGCGGCGGCGGGCGGCGAGAAAGATCCGGTCGTGGTGATTTCAGCGGATGCCCAGACCACCCACCAGGCGGTCATTCGGGTTATGGATGCAGCGCGGCGAGCGGGTTATCCAAGGGTGACCTTCGTCACGCAGAACGCTGATGGCGGCAATTAGGCATCCGTTTTTTCATGACCTTTTCATGATGTCCCGTCGCAAGACGCTTCTGTTAACGTCAAAGTCGCGCAGCGATTCTCGTAGCACCCCTCTCCCGCGAGCGGGAGAGGGGCTGGGGGAGAGGGAAACGGGCATGACTTCGATGATCAAGGGCGTTTTCTCAAAGTCATGCCCGTTAGTTCGATCTTCGGGCCCGCTTTGATCGACGCGTTGCTGCGCTGCTGGTATGGGCGCTGTCCAGGCTGGTTTGTTCCAATACATCTTCTGCTGGCACTGCCGTTGAGCCTGATCTTCGGGGTGTTGGTCAGGCTTCGGCGACGCCTGTTTGAACTCGGCTGGCTGCGCGTTGAGCATTTGCCCGTGCCGGTGATTGTGGTGGGCAATCTGACTGTCGGCGGTTCCGGCAAGACCCCGCTGGCCTTGACCCTGGTGCGTTGGCTGCGACAGGCCGGTTTTTCGCCGGCTATCGTCAGTCGTGGCTATGGCGGTAGTGCCAAAACGCCGATGCCGGTGTTGCCGGACAGTGATCCCGCGAGCGTGGGCGATGAGCCGGTTTTACTGGTGCGCCGAGCCGGATGCCCGCTCTGGATTGGACGCAATCGGCCTGACGCGGCGCGACAACTGCTGGCCTTCCATCCGGAAGTGGATGTAATGATTGCCGACGATGGCCTGCAACATCTTGCCCTTGGTCGCGACATTGAACTGGTCGTCGTCGATGCGGTGCGCGGTTTCGGCAATCGCCATTTGTTACCAGCCGGCCCGCTGCGAGAGCCTTTATCACGCCTGGGCAAGGTGGATGCAGTGGTAGTCAATGGCGTGCAGGCGCTGTCTTTGTCAGCAGGTTGTCCACGTTTTTTGATGCAGATTACTGGCGTGCGCTTTGTCAATCTGGCTGACCCGGCACGTTCGATTGCGGCGTCTGATTTCCAGGTTGAGTATGCCGACCTGTTTGCCGCCAGCCCGCCACATGCGATTGCCGGCATTGGTCACCCGGAGCGTTTCTTCAGTCAACTCGCGGCGCTCGGGATCAATGCGACAACACAGGCTTTTCCCGATCACCATGCCTATGTCGAGTCCGATCTGCCGGCCGGCACTGTTTTGATGACGGAGAAGGATGCCGTCAAATGTGCCAGCATCGGCAATCGACTGGGACGCCAGGATCTCTGGTTTCTTGCGGTTGACGCCGATGTCGAAGGCGGACTACAAACCTTGATCATTGATCATCTGAACCGACGAAAGAGAGCCTCAAATGGACCCGAAATTGCTTGAAATCCTGGTTTGCCCGCTGTGCAAAGGCCCTTTGGTGCATCACCGTGAGGCGCATGAACTGATCTGCAAGGCGGACCGCCTCGCTTTTCCGATCCGTGATGGCATTCCGGTCATGCTGGTCGATGAGGCGCGTCGCCTTGAGGAAACCGAAGAAGTGGCCTGACCGGTCAGCCGAAAGGGTCGCTGAGGTGGCTGCTGCATTCCCGTTGCAGGCTTTGCTGGATCATTCGCAGCATCGGATGGAAGCGGCGGAGCGCCTGTTGCGTGCATTGAAGCGGAAAGAAGATTTGGCGCAGCAGCGTCTGCAAGAGTTGCATGGCTTCAAGTCGGAGTATCAGGCACGCCTGTCCGGTGATCGCGCGGTGGTGATGGACATCATCCTGCTGCGTGATTTTTATGTTTTCCTGGCCAAGCTGGATAACGCCATCGCACACCAGAACGGCGAAGTGACGAATGCGCATACGCATTGGAAAGTCGCGCATGACAACTGGTTGGCGCTGCGGCAGAAGGTCAAAGCCTTTGAAACATTGGCGGATCGACACGCCAAACAGGAAATTCAGAAACAGGAAAAGCGGGAGCAGCGAATAACGGACGAAACCGCGCTGCGCAAGCATGCGAATCGGAATGATGGGTCGTACTGATTTTGAAGGAACTGGTGGTTTCTGATCGAGTTTTGAATGTTCCGGCACGCCATTTGCTTTATCTCCGTCCAGACGGAATGGAGAAGCCTCATGGCGAATATTCAAGCGGCAATGCCGGCAAAGTTTTTGCAAGTTGCCGGCGAGAACAAGTTGATCGCAAAAGAGGGTTTGGCGGAAAAGGCTGGCACAACGGCAAGCCACCAACTGACCTCGTTTCTCGGTGTTCTGAAATCCCAGATGTCCAAACCTGATGCGTTGCCTGAAGGTTTGACGGGGATTCAGCCCGATATGCCGACCGAGCTTTCGTCCAAGGCCACGTTACTGGAGGGGGCGTCCAAAGAAAGCGCATCAAAAACGCTGCTGGCTGATTTGAATGATGATGCCGGCGTAACGGAAGCGCCCGCGCCGGTGACAACTGCCGCTGCCGTTTTCAGTCTGTCGGCTAACATGGTTTCGCCAAAGACGGGTGCCTTGCCGCCACAAGAAACTGAATCCGACGCAAGTGCGGCGCAAGACAGCGAGATTGCCGGCTTGACCTCGGTTGCCGGCACCAAGACTGAAGCCGCGATCAAAGCAGGTGAGGCGGCAATTGCTGCCGTTGCCGGGCAAGCCTTGCCGCAAAGCAAGTCAGCCGCCAAGTCTTCGGACTCAAAATCTATCTTGAATGCGCCAGTTGTCCAATCCAAGCGCGATGAGGCGGCTTCCAACGACGCTAAATCGGCATTCGACATACGCCTGGATGCAAGCGCGAACGCCAGCAGCCTCAACGGCAGCGCTTCGACCAACGCTTCTTCGACGGCTTCGCTGGCAACCGTAGCAGCGTCAATCTCCACGCCATCCATGACTTCGCCAAAGGCGGAAGCCGTGCTGCCACAAAAAGCAGAATCTGATGTAAGCGCACCTAAACAGAGCGAGATTGCCGGTGTGACCTCGTTTGCCGGCACCAAGCACGAAGCCGCAATCAAGGCGGGTGAGGCAGCAATTGCTGCTGTTGCCGGGCAAGTCTTGCCGCAAAGCAAGTCAGCCAAGGCTTCAGATTCAAAACCTGTTTTGAATGCGCTGGGTGTCCAATCCAAGCGCGATGAGGCGGCTTCCAACGAAACTACATCGGCATTCGGCATACGCCTGGATGCAAGCGCGAACGCCAGCAGCCTCAACGGCAGCGCTTCGACC
>CAZUSF010000096.1:0-8421 GCA_964623355.1 uncultured Thiobacillus sp.
CCAGGCATCATTCCGCAGCCCACCACCGGGCCGGCCGTATTTGTCTGAGTTTTCGCATCGCGTGAGGTGGCAATGATGCAGGAGGCTCCGCTTGGGGCCGATTTCACGACGCTCGCGCCGCAAGCGGACGCTCCTACAACGCGGCCAACTGCCGGTATGACGTGTTGGTTAGATCAGGATGTGGTTAAGGTACGGCTTACTTCTCTGCCAGCCAGCGAGCGGCATCGAGCGCGAAGTAGGTCAGCACCGCATCGGCGCCGGCACGCTTGAAGCCGAGCAGACTTTCCAGCACGCAGGCTTTTTCGTTCAGCCAGCCAGTTTGCGCGGCGGCTTTGAGCATGGCGTATTCGCCGCTGACTTGATAAACAAAAGTCGGCGCTTGGTAGGTTTCTTTCACCCGCCGCACGATGTCCAGATACGGCATGCCGGGTTTGATCATCACCATGTCGGCGCCTTCCTGCAGATCGAGGCCGACTTCCCAGAGCGCTTCATCCGAGTTGGCCGGGTCCATCTGATAAGTGTATTTGTCGCCCTGGCCGAGGTTGGCGGCGGAACCCACCGCGTCGCGGAACGGGCCGTAGAAACTGGAGGCGTATTTGGCGGAGTAAGCGAGGATGCGGGTGTGGATGAAGCCGGCAGCGTCGAGCGTGTCGCGCACCGCGTGAATGCGGCCATCCATCATGTCCGACGGGGCGACGATGTCGGCGCCAGCCAGGGCGTGGCACTCGGCCTGGCGGGTCAGCACGGCGATGGTTTCGTCGTTGAGCACGTAGCCGGCTTCATCAATCAGTCCATCCTGGCCATGACTGGTATAGGGGTCGAGCGCGATGTCGGTAATCACGCCGAGTTCCGGGAAGCGCGCTTTCAATGCGGCAACGACTCGCGGCACCAGACCGTTCGGGTTGTAGGCTTCCGCCGCGTCGAGGCTTTTCAGCGAGGTGTCGATCACCGGAAACAGTGCAATGGCCGGGATGCCGAGCTGCAAACAGTCTTCCGCGACGCCAAACAATTTGTCCAGGCTCATGCGCTGCACACCCGGCATGGAGGCGATGTCCTCGACCCGGTTTTCGCCACCCAGCACAAATACCGGCAGGATCAGGTCGGCCGCGGTCAGGCTGTTTTCCCGCATCAGCCGGCGCGAGAAAACATCACGCCGCATGCGGCGCATACGTTTATGGGGAAAGCTCGACAAATCGAACATGTTGCATTTCTCCTGAAACGAAAATACCAGTCTGTCAAAAATAGTGCGGGGGAACATTTGCTGGTGTCGATGGCTCAATGTTGTTGACGAATCGCTTCGTCTCCCGCTTCCCTCCCTGAGCGGGGCCTTGATGCAACTTCAAGGCATTTTTACCCGGCCTGAGGTTCCGTAACCTCCACATTGGCCGGGTTTTTTTTGGGCGTACCCAGCCAGTTTCGAACCACGCCTTCGGCTTGATCGACGCCGATTTTCTTCAGGCTGGAAAACAATTGCACGCTGGCGTTCATGCCCATTTTCTTGAGCTCGCTGCTGACCGTCAGCAAGGTCTGGGCGGCGGGGCCGCGTGAAAGCTTGTCGGATTTGGACAGCAGCACATGTACCGGCCGACCGGAGGGGCGAAACCACTCGAGCAGGGAGCGATCGAGCTCGGTCAGCGGGTGGCGAATATCCATGATCATGATCAGGCCGGTGAGTTGGCTACGGTCGGACAGATAACCGCCGATCAACGCCTGCCAGACATGTTTTTGCGTTTTTGGCGCGCGCGCATAGCCATAACCGGGTAAGTCGACCAGAAAACGGCCGTCTTCGACGCGGAAGAAGTTCAAGTGCTGCGTGCGACCAGGCATTTTGCTGACGAAAGCCAGCCGCTTGTGGTTGCACAGCGTGTTGATTGCGCTTGATTTGCCCGCGTTGGAGCGTCCGGCAAAGGCAACTTCGGCCAGGCTGTCGGACGGGAGTTCGCGAATTTGCGCGACAGTAATATGGAAGGCGGCGTTGAGCA
Source organism: uncultured Thiobacillus sp. (assembly GCA_964623355.1). Classification (GTDB taxonomy): domain Bacteria; phylum Pseudomonadota; class Gammaproteobacteria; order Burkholderiales; family Thiobacillaceae; genus PFJX01. Next base: position 1,983 of record CAZUSF010000096.1, read on the forward strand.
CGGGATGGCCACCAATTGAAAGGCTGGCACTATAGCAAACAGGCCGCTAAAATGCCGCGATTACATTGCTGTTATTGTGGATTAAGGAGCTTTAGATGAAATCCCTCGCGCTGTTGACCGGTCTGCTTTTCGCGGCCTTATCCGTGGCTACCCCGGCCTGGGCTAACCCCGCCCCGGCTTCTGCCGCCAAGGGCGATGCCGCGAAAGCGCAAAAACTTGTCAACGATGTCTGCGGCGCTTGCCATGGCACCGACGGTAACAGCACTTCCCCGGCGTATCCGTCTCTCGCCGGTCAGTCGCCGGAATACCTCGCCAAACAATTGCGTGAATTCAAGTCCGGTGCGCGCAAAAACGCGATCATGGCGCCCAATGCGGCAACGCTGTCGAATGAAGATATGTTGAATCTGGCCGCTTATTACAGCGCACAGCAGCCAAAGCCGCGTCTGGCCAAGGATGCTGCTCTGGTCGCTGAAGGCAAGAAAATCTACAAGGGCGGCAATGCAGGTAGCGGTGTTCCGGCTTGTGCGTCTTGTCACGGCCCGGCCGGTGCAGGCATTCCGGTGCAGTTCCCGCGTCTGGCGGCTCAGCACGCCAAATATGTCGAGTCGCAGCTGAAGAATTTCCGCAGCGGTGACCGCGCCAACGACGGTGGCATGATGATGCGAGTCATCGCGCGCAAGATGACCGACCATGAAATGAAAGCCGTCGCCGAATACATCAGCGGTCTGCGCTGAGATTCTGTTTGACCTGAAACGGCCCGCTTGATGCGGGCCGTTTCCTTTTGGTTTTTCACTTTTTTGGTTGTTACCTTTCGGGCGCCCATGTCCTCCCTGCTTTCTGGCTTGAACCCGCAACAGCGTGAAGCCGCCAAATATCTGGACGGCCCGTTGCTGGTTCTGGCGGGCGCCGGCTCCGGCAAAACGCGGGTAATCACGCGCAAGATTGCTTATCTGGCGACGGAATGCGGCATTGATGCGCGCCATATCGCCGCCATCACGTTTACCAACAAGGCAGCGCGCGAAATGCGCGAACGGGTGTCGGAATTGCTGCCTGGCCGGCAGGGCAAAGGCCTGACGGTTTCCACATTCCATTCGCTGGGCCTGCAAATCCTGCGCCACGAGGCCAAGCGGATTGGCTACAAGCCTCGCTTTTCGGTGCTGGATGCGGCCGATGCCCAACAGATACTGGCCGATATTCTGAAGACGGTGGACAAGGCGACGTTGCGCCAGGCGGTCAGCGTGGTATCGAATTGGAAGAATGCGCTGCTGGCGCCGCAAGCCGCGCTGCAGGCGGCCAAGGATGAGGCGGAGCGGCAGTGGGCATTGGCTTACCAGTCTTATCAGGACACCTTGCGTGCCTATCAGGCGATGGACTTCGATGACTTGATTCGGCTGCCGGTCGAACTCTTTCGCGGTCATCCGGAAGCGCTGGAAACCTGGCAAAACCGACTCCGCTATTTGCTGGTCGATGAATATCAGGACACCAACGGCGCGCAATACGAGTTGATGAAGTTGCTGGCCGGCGTGGCCGGGCGCTTTACCGCTGTCGGCGACGACGACCAGGCCATCTATGCCTGGCGCGGCGCCGATGTGGAGAATCTGCGCCGGCTGAGCGAGGACTATCCCAGCCTCAAGATCATTCCGCTCACCCAGAACTACCGCTCCAGCCAGCGCATCCTGCGCGCCGCCAACAGCGTTATTCGCAACAACCCGCGCCTGCATGAAAAGAATTTGTGGAGCGAACACGGTCTCGGCGACCACATCGAACTCCTGCAATGCCGCGATGATCGGCATGAAGCGGAATCCGTCGCGTTGCGCATTTCGGCGCACAAGTTCGAGTGCCGCACCCGCTTTGCCGACTATGCCATTCTGTATCGCGGCAACCATCAGGCGCGCCTGTTCGAGGAAGCCTTGCGCGAGGCCAAGATTCCCTACCAGCTCTCGGGTGGACAGTCCTTTTTCGATAAAGCGGAAATCAAGGATCTCACCGCCTACCTGCGTCTGATCGCCAACCCGGACGACGACCCGGCGTTCATCCGCGCGGTGACCACGCCGCGACGCGGCATTGGCGCGGGCACGCTGGAAAAACTCGGCGATCATGCCGGCCAGCGGCATATCAGTCTGTTTGCCGCCACATTCGAGACAGCTTTCCAGGCCACGCTGCAGGAGCGGCAACTGGAGCCGTTGACCGCGTTTTGCGACTTCATCAATCGGATTGCCGACCGCGCCGAAAAGGAGGCCGCCGGCAGCTTGCTGGAAGAGTTGCTGGCGGCGATTCAGTATGAAGAATGGCTGTATGAAAACGAGGACGATCGCGCCGCCAAAGCCAAATGGATGAATGTGCGCGACTTTGTCGATTGGTTGAGCAAAAAGGGCGCCGAGGATGACAAGACGTTGATCGAGCTGACCCAGACGGTCGCGCTGATGAATCTGCTCGAAGGGCGTGATAACGAGGAAGTCGATGCGGTGCGACTGTCAACCTTGCATGCGGCAAAGGGGCTTGAGTTTCCGCATGTCTACCTGGTCGGCGTGGAAGAAGAAGTTTTGCCGCACCGGGAATGTCTGGAGGGTGCGCGACTGGAAGAAGAACGCCGCTTGATGTACGTCGGCATCACCCGCGCCCAACGCAGCCTGCTCATCAGCTTCTGCGCCCGACGCAAGCGGGGAGGCGAAATCGTGGCGTGCGAACCGTCGCGCTTCCTGGATGAAATCGACTCTAACGAGGTGCGACGAAGCGGCGCCGGTGGCGTCGAAAGTGCCGAGGTCAAAGAGGATGGAAGGCGTCGTCTATCGGCGTTGAAAGCGATGTTGAGTAAATGAAAAACGCGGCATAAAGCCGCGTTTTCACTTGGTCTGGCGGACGGCTTATTTTGCTGCGGCTTGCTTGGGGGCTTTATCGTCAGCGGCAATCGCGGTCTTGGCTTGCTCAACCATGTAATCAACCGCCAGGCGGGTATCCGCATCGGACAGTTGCAGGTTGCCGCCCTTCGCCGGTCCACCGAAGCTGCCATTGATCGCTGCGTTGTAGAGGAATTCCTTGCCTTCCTTGATCAGCGGCGTCCAGGCTTTTGCATCGGTCAATTTCTGCGCACCGGTGACGCCGGTGTCATGACAGTACGCGCAGTTATCGACATACACAGTCTTGCCGCGAGCCAGTTCAGCTGCCGTCGGCTCAACTTCTTTCTTCAGCACGGCTTCAAAGTTGGCACCAGCCGAATTGGTCATATAAACAACGCCACGCGCAACTTCCAGATCGGACAAATCAGGGTTGCCGCCACGGGCTGGCATCTTGTTGAAGCCTTTGATTGCGTGATCGAGCAGAGTTGGGTAGCCCTGCGCATTCCGCTTGCTCCAATCCGCCTTCTCTTTGTGTTTCGGCGAATTCAATGCGCCAGAGGCATGGCAACCAGCGCAGATTTCGTTATAAACCTGCTCGCCTGTCAGTTCGATTTTGGGGACATTGGGATCAACTGCAAGTGATTGCCCGAAGGGCTGAATGCGTTCAAGCACCACCTTTTCTGCGATCGGAGTCGGGTCAGGTTGCCCCATATTCTTTTGAAAACCAAGAAACAACATCACGATCATGAAGATCGTCAGGCCAGGCGCAAACAAGCCCCCGAGCGTGGCGGCAATAAAATCCTTTGGCGTCGTTTTTGTCATTTGGTTTAGATCGGACATGGCGCAGACCCTAGTCTTGGTTTGGGAACCTGATGATTATAAGGGTTTTCGCAGCCGACTAAACGACCACTATGCTATGCTTCGATCACTTTGGAACTGCCAGACGTAGCACATAAGTCCGCCACGTCACTGAAATCCGGTGATCAGTTTCCAAAGGAAACGACGAGTGATCTTTAAGTCGATTCAAGCAAGTTAGTTTCAAACCCTGCGGTCGTAGCTCAGATGGATAGAGTATCGGCCTCCGAAGCCGAGGGTCGTGGGTTCGAGTCCCGCCGACCGCACCAAATCAAGCACAAAGATAAGTTTTCCGGCTCGATGCCGGTTGATTTTTTCATGTTTGGCCCGAGGCCTCTCGGGTGCAAAGTGCTCTGAAGTCACCCAGCCTCAGCAAGACCAATCATCCGCAAAAAATGGCCATTTTCGGCGTCACCCAGGTCGTCCACGTTGAGGAACCCCGGGATTGCATGGCATCTTATTGTTCACGTCTTGTTGTTCAAGATATCGCGCCAGCCGGCAATCGCGGTATCTTTATGCCTCGCCAGATTTCTTTGCCCCCAACTTGGAGAACCGCATGAACAAAACCGAACTGATTAATGCCATTGCCGATAAAGCCAGTGCCAGCAAAGCCGCCACCGCCGTCCTGTTGAACGCCACATTGGAAGTCATCGCCGAAGCCCTGGTCAAAGGCGAGAACGTCCAGCTCATCGGCTTCGGCACTTTCAGCGTCACCGAACGCGCTGCCCGCACCGGACGCAACCCGCAAACCGGCAAGGAACTCAAGATTGCCGCCAAGAATGTCGCTCGCTTCAAGGCCGGCACCACGCTTTCAAGCGCGATGAACCCGTCCAAGCCCAAGGCCAAAGCCAAAGCCCCGGCCAAGAAGAAATAAGCGTTTGCCGGTGTGTGGTCGCTTTGCCCTCAAGGCCCCGGCGGCGGAATTGGTCCAACACTTCGGCCTGGATGAATGTGTCGACCTGACGCCGCGCTACAACATCCCGCCCGGCACCGAGGTTGCCGCCATCCGGCAATCACCGGCCGGCCAGCGCGTCCTGCACCGCCTCAAATGGGGCCTGGTGCCGAACTGGGCGAAAGACCCGAGCATCGGCAACAAACTCAACAACGCGCGCGGCGAAACGGTGGCCGACAAGCCCTCGTTCCGGGAAGCATTCAAACGCCGCCGCTGCCTTATTCCGGCTGATGGTTTCTACGAATGGTCAGCCCAGGGCACGTTCAAACAACCCTGGTACATCAGCCTGAAATCCGGCCAGCCGATGGCCATGGCCGGTTTGTGGGAAGCCTGGACATCGCCGACAGGCGATATCCTGCGCACCTGCTGCGTCATCACCACCGGTCCGAATGATGTGATGCATGCCATTCACGACCGCATGCCGGTCATCATTGCCGCGCAAGACTGGGCGCGCTGGTTGTCTGGTCCTGCAGAGGCGGTCGCCGAACTGATCCTGCCTTATGTGGCGAGTACGACCGCCGACGACATGCAGGCATGGCCGGTCAACCGACGCGTCAGCAAAACCAGCGAGGACGATGCCGAATTGATCCTCCCCGTTCCAGGCGAATAAGTGCGCCGCACCTGAACCCATACCTGAACCCACACCCGACTCCTCAGATGAATCTCAACATGGACTTCTCCCAACGCTGCGTCGTGGATAGCCTCAGTCTGCCTTGGCAAACGGCAGACTCACCGCAGACAAAACAGCGCTGGATCGAGCGTATGGACGAAGCAAATGACGAAGCAAATGACGAAGCAAATGACGAAGCAAATGACGAAGCAAATGACACTGGCGAGGGAGCCATGCGCACCACCCGCATCCTCCAGTTCGCGCCAGGGGCAACGCTGGACGCGCCGCTTCAAAACGCGGAAGAGGAAATACTGGTGCTGGAAGGCCGATTCTCGGATGACCGGGGCGACTATGGTCCAGGCCTGTTCCTCAAGAACCCACCGGGGCTGTCTTCTGCCCGGGTGTCTGAAGCCGGCTGCACGTTGTTCGTAAAGCAACGTCAGCCTGGCAAAACAAGCAATCCGAATGCACATGACTGCGCACGAGTCGCGGTCGATACCGTCAATGCCCCCTGGCGTCCCGGTCTGGTTGCCGGATTATCCGTTTTGCCGCTGCACGAGTTCGGCACCGAACACACGGCAATGGTGCGCTGGGCGCCGGAAACCTGGTTCTCGCCACATCGACACTATGGTGGAGAAGAAATCTTTGTCGTCGAAGGTGTCTTCGAGGACGAGCATGGGCGTTATCCCGCCGGCACCTGGATCCGAAGTCCCCACCTGAGCCAGCATCAGCCGTTCAGTCGCGAGGGCTGCCTGATCCTGGTCAAGGTCGGGCATTTGCCGGAAACGGATCACTGAAGGGATCAGCCAGCGGCTTGGCCCTTCCTTCGCTTAGTAGTTTCACCAGGAGCAACGCGGCTAGGCGACCCGGATAGCACAGCCCGTATCAACACGCTGAAGGATGGGAGTGAGGAGGTTCAGGCGGAATTAGCGTTGGTTAAGCGTGACTTGGTTAAGCCTAAAACCGGCAGTTGACCGCGTTGTAGGAGCGTCCGCTTGCGGCGCGAGCCTTGTGAAATCGGCTAGCAACTGCTGCGCTTCGTGATAGAGGATATTCAGCTGAAGGTCGGCCAGATGACGCTACGCGGCAGCGTTGACCGTTTGGAGCAGGTGGGCGATGAAATAAAAATGGGCACCGCGTTAACGGTGCCCAGATTCATTACATACTGGCGTCCCCACGGGGATT
>CAZUSF010000097.1:0-8346 GCA_964623355.1 uncultured Thiobacillus sp.
CTCTCCCGCGAGGGGAGAGGGGAGATGAGTCATCTGGCTCTGGCTCCCTCTCCCCGCGCGGGAGAGGGTTGGGGAGAGGGGGAAGCGACGGGGGGATGGGAGATGAGTCATCTGGCTCTGGCTCCCTCTCCCCTCGCGGGAGAGGGCTGGGGAGAGGGGGAAGCGACGTGGAGAGGGCGGATGTGTCATCCACCTGCCGCACACGCAGGGTGATCGATCCCCGCTCGGTAAATTTGATGGCGTTGCCGACCAGATTGAAAAGGATTTGACCCAGCCGCAGCGGATCGCCTTTGAGGTGGGCGTGAGCAAGTTCGGCGGGCAGGTCAGTGGCCAGCCGCAGGCCTTTCTCGGTGGCTTTGTGGCCGAGGGTGCTGGTGAGATTCTCGACCACGGCGGAGAGCTGCAAGGGGATGCTCTCGAAAACCATGCGCTCGGCTTCGATCTTGGAAATGTCGAGGATGTCGTTGAGTACGCCGAGCAAACGGTCAGCAGAGAGCTTCGCCTTGTTGAGATAGTCCAGCCCCTTGGGGTCGGCCATGCGCCGCTTGGCGATGTCGATCATGCCCAACACGCCGTTCATCGGGGTGCGCAACTCGTGGCTCATGTTGGCGAGGAAGAGCGATTTGGCACGGTTGGCGGCTTCGGCGGCGACTTTGGCGTCGGAAAGTTCGGCGGTGCGCGTATCGACCATCGTTTCGAGGTCTTGCTGATAATGCAGGAGTTCCTGTTCGGCCTTGTTGCGGCCTATTAGGGTCTGGCGGAAGGTGAGGACCGCATTCGCCATTTGCTGGAACTCCCCATGCTGAGAGGCATGGAGACGTTCTACCGCAGGCAATTCCGGCGGATTGCCTTGATCCTGGGTCAACTGGTTCATGCCCTCGCTCAGCGTTGTCAGGATACGCGTCATGTTGCGGGTAACCACAATGGCCAAACTCAGCATGATGAGCATGCCGATGCCGACGACAAGAAGGATTTTCTTGAAGACTTGATCTAATTCAGCAGAGGCCTCGGCGCCAATCCGCTCGACGCGATCACCGATACGACCAGCGATGCTGTGGGCGTGTTGAGAGAAGGAGATGAAATGATCCTTAGCCCGGCCAATGTGCTGGCCTGCAATTTCAGGCTCGATGGCGGCCATGTCGGTGGCCGAGATCACAAAGTTCTGGTAGCCCTCGAAATTCCGCACCAGTCCAGCGGAATCCTCACTGTCGCCGATCAGCGCCGTGGTCGTGTCCGACAGGGCCTTTACGCGCGCGGCCATATTGGCCAACTCGTCCACCAACTGCGAGTGGGTGCGGTAGATTGTCCCTTCATCGAGCATTCCGGCCGCAGACTGCTTGAGTAAGTTGCCGACCTGTTGCTGGACGGCGGCCATTTCATGACTGAGGCGCACTGCTTCCTGGAGTGCCACAAGGTTCGATTTCTGATAAACGATCCCTTTCTCGTGGTGCTCTTTGAGGCTATAGAGCGCCCCCAGATTGATGAGCACCGAGATGACTGCCACGCCTAAGGCAGGCAGGAGCATGAGCAGCAAAATGTGGCTTGGACGCTTCATTGCATTACCGGGTTAGCCACAATCATCAGCGCGCCATTCCGGCGAAGGCCGGTGTGACGGAGGTAAAAAGTCTCGGAACAGGCACTTTGCGGTGGTCGGCTTAACTTCATGGCTAATCTAGTCGCATTAAGGGTGACACGGTCACCGGGCGAGTCGTCCCCAATCATCCGGGTGAATGCTGGCCAAGTATTCAAAGCCGCCTGCGCCATCCTGACGGAAGACCAGCACATTGCCTTCCGGCTTGACGAAGAAGCCAATCAGATCGGCCATGTTCGGCGCATGGGCGATGAGCAGTGTGTTGCCGCCCGCCGGAATCGGTTCGAGCATCAGCTTCTTCAAGGACTCGATACGCGGTTTCTTCTCCTTGCTCGTCATGTTGGCCGAATACATCAGCGGCTCATAGATCTCAAATTTGTCACCAACCGCCAGTTGGGCCGATTCCTTTGTGCGGCACATCGGGCTGGCCAGAACACGGGAGAGCGGAATCTTTGCTTCGCGCATCGCCATGCCGACTTTCTTCATCAAGTCGCGGCCAGCATCGGACAGCGGGCGCTGCGTGTTGCAGTCATTCAGATCAACGCTGGGTACGCGATCAGGCCTGCTGTTGTCGGTAAAACCGTGACGCATGTAGAGCAAATAGCCTCCCTTACGGACGCCCTCCAGCAACTTGGGCGTCATGGCCTTTTCAACAAAAGTCGGGGCTGGCGGGACGGCGGGATCGGCGCCAAGTGCCGATGACAATGGGAGCATGGTTATCAATAACAGCGTGATCAGGTATTTCATCGCAATCTCCTGGGGCATGGATTGACCGTTCTAACTAAATGGGATTTTGCTCCAGCCATCTCAACAACGCCTGGTTAAGCGTTGTATTTGCTGTGCTTGCGGTGTTGGATATATATGATTAATTGTAGTTACGGCTTTCTCAATTCACCCATCGGGTGAAGCGGCTAAGTTGTAGGAGGCTCCGCTTGCGGGCCGGTTGGTTTGCGGGATCGTTTGTTGATGGAAAGAAACCGCTGTTGCAGCCTGCGTTGGACATAAAAGCGTATGGTGTCGTTAGGGCTTTAATTCACCTGGTCTGCACAAAGTCCGACAGGCTCCTAGCCTGCCGGACAGAGATGTCAGGGCATGTGCTCGTCAATTCGACGGATGACCAAGCTTTAACAGCCCCGGAGGCTCTTGAAAATTGGTAATGAAATTCCGCTCCTTCAAACGCCAGATACTGCCTGCTGGCCGGGAAATAACTATGCAATCGACCATGCAAGCTGACGATTCATCGGGGCGGCGCAAGTGAATCCCGCGCCGTCCGGATTGCCCACCGCAAACTGGCTGCGAGTCAGTCAGCTATTGCCGTGGCTGGTGCTGGTGGCCGGACTCGCGATCACTTATTTCATCCAGCAAGTGGCTTTGACGGCAGCGAATAGTGCGCTGGAGAATAACTTTGCTTACCAGAAGCGCGAGATCAGTTTACGCATCGAGCATCGCCTGATCGCCTATCAGCATGTCCTGCTCGGCGCCCGGGGCCTGTTCAGCGCATCGGAAAGTATCGAGCGCGAAGAATTCCACGAATACGTACGCAACCTGCAGTTGGCCAAACACTATCCGGGCATTCAGGGCGTCGGTTTTTCGCTGATCGTCCTGCCGCAGGATAAGGCCGGGCTTGTTGAAGCCATTCGCCAGCAGGGCTTTCCCGAGTACACCATGCGCCCGGAAGGTGAGCGTGACCTGTACACGGCCATCGTCTATCTGGAACCGTTCGCTGATCGCAACTTGCGCGCCTTCGGTTACGACATGTATTCAGAACCCGTGCGGCGGGTAGCGATGGAAGCCGCACGCGATCTGGACGCACCGGCCATTTCAGGCAAAGTGACTTTGGTGCAGGAAGTTGGGCAGCAAGTACAGGCCGGCTTTTTGATGTATGTGCCGGTGTACCGCAATGGCCAGCCAACTGAAACTCTGGCCGAACGCCGCGCCGGCATCACCGGCTGGGTCTATGCGCCGTTTCGCCTGAACGACCTGATGCAAGGCATTCTTGGCGAGCAAGTAGACAACATTCACCTGGAAATTTTTGACGGCAAGAGCGCAACGCCGGACACGCTGATGTTCAACAACCGGGCCGGGAAATTCGATCTGCCCGGGGCCAGCCCGCCAATCTTCCAGACTATCCAGTCGATCGAAATATTTGGCCATGCGTGGACCATCAGGTTCGCTTCGCTGCCCAGTTTTGAGGCCGGTATCGATACCAAGCGAGTCACCGTGATACGGCTGAGCGGTCTGCTGATCAGCGTTTTGCTCGCCGCCCTGGTGCGGTTGCTGACCAATGCCCGTGAACGGGCCGTCAGCCTGGCCAGTATCGCCATCGAGCGGAGTGTTGAAGCAGAAAAACTGCGCGGCAGTGAAGAGCGTTTCCGCAACCTGTTCGACAAGAATTCCTCGGTGATGATGCTCATCGATCCCGACTCGGGCGAGATTGTCGACGCCAATGGCGCTACTGCCGCCTTTTATGGCTACTCGAAGGAGCAGTTGGTCGGCATGCTGATCAGCGACATCAACATCCTGCCGCCGGAAAAAGTCGCCGAAGAAAGACAGCGCGCCCTGCTCGAGGAACGCAATTACTTCCATTTTCCTCACCGCCTGGCCTCAGGCGAGTTGCGCCAGGTGGAAGTGCATTCGTCGCCGATCCAGAGTGACGGCCGCGTCCTGCTATTCAGCATCGTGCATGACATCACCGAGCGTAAGCTGGCCGTTGAGCAGCTCCGCCGCCTGAACGAAACCCTCGAAGCGCGGATCGAGGAGCGAACCAGGCAGCTGCAAAGATCCAACCTGGAGCTTGAGCAGTTCGCCTACATCGCCTCACACGACCTGCAGGAGCCGCTGCGCATGGTCGTCGGCTATGTGCAACTGCTGGAGAAGCGCCTCGCCGACAGACTCGATGCGGAGACCCGTGAATTCATGGGCTACGCAGTCGATGGCGCGAAGCGCATGCAGACCCTTATCGACGATATCCTCGCCTATTCGCGCGTCAGAACGCAGGGGCAGCCGCTCGCCCCGGCAGACTGCGGCGCAGCCCTGCAGGAGGCGCTCGATCGTCAGGCAGTGAAGATCGCCGAGACCGGTGCCGAGATTGATTGGCAGGCGCTGCCTGTGGTGATGGCTGATTACGCGCAACTCGTGCAACTGTTCCAGAATCTGATCGCCAACGCGATCAAGTTCTGCAAGGGTTGCGCGCCGCGCGTGCGCGTTGAAGCGGTGCACGAAACCAGGCGGTGGCGCTTCTCGGTCACTGACAACGGCATCGGCATCGCGCCCGAGTATCGCCAGCAACTGTTCGTGATTTTCAAGCGCCTGCATACGCGAAGTGAGTATCCTGGTACCGGGATTGGCCTGGCGATTTGCAAGCGCATCGTTGAACGTCACGGCGGGGAAATCGGGATCGAGTCCGCCCCTGAAGGCGGCACGGTGTTCTGGTTCACACTACCTGATGAGGAAAGCCCATGAGCAGCCCCGACAACGAGTTCCGGACGATCGTTATCCTGCTGGTCGAGGACAATCCCGGCGACGCTCGCCTGACGCAGGAGGCGATGCGCGACAGCAAGATGCTCAACCTGATACACGTCGTCGAGGACGGCGTCGAAGCGATGGCGTTCCTGCGGCGCGAAGGCCGATACAGCGAGGCGCCACGGCCGGATCTGATTCTGCTTGACTTGAACCTGCCGAAAAAGGACGGGCGTGCAGTGCTCGCCGAGATTAAAACTGATCCCGACCTCAGGCGCATTCCCGTGGTGGTGCTTACCACCTCGCGCTCCGAAGAGGATGTGCTGAAGGCTTATGACCTGCATGCCAACGCCTACGTGACCAAGCCGGTGGATCTGGAACAGTTCATGAAAATCGTGGCGCTGATCGACGATTTCTGGTTCAACGTGGTGACTTTGCCGAACAGGTGAGCTTATGACCGAAATGCCGATCCGCGTATTGCTGCTCGAAGACAATCCGGGCGATGCACACCTGTTGCAGGCGGCGCTCGCCGAGGACGCACTGCGCAAGTTCGCCATCACCTGGGTCGAGCGCCTGGCCGACGCACTGGACCGCCTCGGCGCCGAATCTTTCGATGTCGTGCTGTGCGATCTCAGCCTGCCAGACAGTACGGGAATGAATACGGCACGCGCAATTACCGAGCGTTTTCCGGCACTGCCGCTGGTGGTGCTGACAGCATCGCATGACGCGGACCTCGGTCGCAGCGCCATTCAGTACGGAGCGCAGGATTACCTCGTCAAGGGGAAATCCGACACCGAGTCCATCGTGCGCACCGTGCACTACGCGATCGAGCGCAAGCTGCTCGAAAACGCCCTGATAGCGGCGAACTCGGTACTGGACCGGCGCGTTGCCGAACGTACGGCGGAACTTGAAAGTGCGAACAATAAGTTGCGCGCCAGCCTGGCGCACTTCCAGGCAGTGACCCAGAGCGCTAACGATGCCATCGTCAGTGCCGACGCTGCCGGCGTGATCGTGGGATGGAATGCGAGTGCCGAACGCATATTCGGCTACACCGAAGCCGAGATGCTCGGGCAATCGCTGACCCACTTGATACCGCAGCACCTCCAGGATGCTTACCGCGACAGCATGCGCAGATTACTCGCCGTGGGCGAGTCGCATTTGCCGGGCAAGGCTGTCGAATTATTCGGAATAAGCAAAGCGGGTATTGAGTTCCCGCTTGAACTGTCGTTGTCGCAGTGGCATGCAACGGAAGGAATTTATTTCACCGGCATCATCCGCGACATCACCCAACGCAAGCAGGCCGAACGAGCCCTTGTCAGGGAGCGCGGCATCCTCAAGACCTTGACTCGTACCCTGCCGGACCTGGTGTGGCTGAAGGATCCCGAGGGCAGGTACCTGGCTTGCAACGCCCGGTTTGAGGCTTTGTATGGCGCGACCGAGCAGCAGATCATCGGTCGAACGGACCATGATTTCGTCGCGCGCGAACTGGCGGATTACTTTCGTGAGCAGGACCGGCTGGCCATCGACGCTGGCGGCCCGTCGATCAACGAGGAAGAAGTGCGCTTTGCTTCCGACGGCCATCGGGAACTGCTGGAAACCATCAAGGTGCCAATGCTCGACGCCAACGGAGCCCTGATCGGCGTCCTGGGCGTCGGCCGCGACATCACCCGTGCGAGACAAAACGAGGCGGAACTGCGCAAGCTGGTCAGGGCGGTCGAGCAAAGCCCGGAAAGCATCATCATCACCAGCGCCGAGGCGCGCATCGAGTATGTGAACGACGCCCTTCTTCAGTCCACAGGCTACAGCCGCGAGGAATTGATCGGCCACAACCCGCGCCTCCTGCAGTCGGGCAAGACGCCACCCGCAACCTACGTCAGCATGTGGAATGCCCTGAAAAATGGGCTGCCGTGGAAGGGGGAATTCAACAACCGCAAGAAGGATGGCACCGAATATATCGAGTTCGCCATCATCACGCCGCTGCGCCAGCCTGACGGGACCGTCAGCCATTACGTCGCGGTGAAGGAGGACATTACCGAGAAGAAGCGCATCGGCCTGGAACTCGACAATTATCGGCAAAACCTGGAAGAAATGGTTGCGGAGCGCACCAGCGAACTCAGCGCGGCGCAACAACGCGCCGAAGCTGCCAACATTGCCAAGAGTGCCTTCCTGTCCAACATGAGCCACGAGATTCGTACCCCGCTCAATGCCATCACCGGCATGTCCTACGTCCTGCGCCGCAGTGGCCTGACCCTGCAGCAGACAGACAAACTCGACAAGATCGAAACCGCCGGCAATCACCTGCTCAATATCATCAACAATGTTCTCGATCTGTCCAAGATCGAAGCCGGCAAGTTTGCGCTGGAGGACGCCCCGGTTCATGTTGAAACCCTGCTCGGCAACATCGCATCGATGCTGGGACAGAAAGCGCGAGACAAGGGGCTGAGCTTTAACATCGAAACCGTTTCGTTATCCCATAACCTCCATGGCGACCCCACCCGGCTGCAACAAGCCCTGCTGAACTATGCGGCCAATGCCCTCAAATTCACCGAGACCGGTCACATATCGCTAAGGGTGAAGGAAGCAGCGCAGACCGACGAAACCGTCACTCTGCGCTTCGAAGTCGAGGATAGCGGCATCGGCATCACCCCCGATGCCCTGACCAAACTCTTCGGCGCCTTCGAGCAAGCCGACAACTCGACGACGCGCAAGTATGGCGGCACCGGCCTCGGCCTGGCCATCACCAAGAAGATCGCCGAAGTGATGGGAGGAACCGCTGGCGTGACCAGTGCCGCAGGCAAGGGCAGCACCTTCTGGTTCACGGCGGTCCTCAGTAAGACCCAACATTCAGCCGAGGAACCGGTCAAGGCCAGGGTCGAAACCGCTGAGCAGGTGATTCGTCGCGACCATGCCGGCAAGCGCATCCTGCTGGCGGAAGACGAACCGATCAACCGGGAAGTTGGTTTGATGCTGCTGGAAGATGTTGGACTTCGGGTCGATATCGCCGAGGACGGCCAGAAAACCGTGGCCAAGGCCCGTTCAGGCGGTTATGCCGTGATCCTGATGGACATGCAGATGCCAGTGCTGGACGGCCTGGATGCGACCCGACAGATCCGACAATTGCCTGGCTGCGAGACGATTCCCATCCTGGCGATGACGGCCAATGCCTTCGCCGAGAACAAAGATCAGTGCTTCGAGGCGGGGATGAATGACTTTATTTCCAAGCCGGTCATGCCGGAATTGCTTTATGAAACCTTGTTGAAGTGGTTTGAAAAGGGACGGAGCTGAGCGGCTGGGGT
>CAZUSF010000098.1:0-8329 GCA_964623355.1 uncultured Thiobacillus sp.
TCGCGCCGGGGATGTGTTCCTTGGCGAACTGGGCGGCGTCGCGGGCATCGATGACAGTGATGTTCTTCCAGTCCGCAGCCGGAATCTGCTCTGGCAAGATGATGCTGGAACCGTATTCGGTGAAGTCCATATAGCCCTCGACAGCATCCGCCACTTCGGGATCTTCCGAGGCCAGAGCCGGAGCGGACATGATGGCGATGGCAAGCAGCAGACGGCTCAGGGTTTTTGACATACCGGATTCCTTCAAGGGTTTGAACATAGGGATTGATTGCGAACGGCCGACGGCGTTTTTGAATTAAATAGCGGGAGAGGGAAGGGCGTTGAAAGTTACAACAACAGCAATGCAGACGGCCATGGACCAAGCGGACCAGACTTTGGATGAGCCAAGCGTAACGAATGCCGAAGCGGCCAAACTCGCCGCCAAGGCATCCGCTACGCTTGGCCGATCTGCGGTCACTACACGCCCGGCTGCAGCGTCACCATCACGTCTTCCTTCTTGCCGGCGCGCAGGACGCTAACCTTCACCTGCTCGCCTACCTGAAAGT
This sequence comes from uncultured Thiobacillus sp., assembly GCA_964623355.1. Taxonomy (GTDB): domain Bacteria; phylum Pseudomonadota; class Gammaproteobacteria; order Burkholderiales; family Thiobacillaceae; genus PFJX01. Next base: position 546 of record CAZUSF010000098.1, read on the forward strand.
CATCCAGCCGCGACAACAGGCTGGCCACCGTGTCGATCGGCTGGTCATTGATGGCGACGATGCTGTCGCCCGGCACGATGGCGCCATCGCTGGATACCGCCGCACCCTTCAAGCCAGCGGCGGCGGCGGCCGAATCCGGCGCGACGCGCAGAATCAGCACACCCTTGATGTCGCGCAATTGCGCCAGCCGCTGGTTGACGCCTTCATCGACCTCGATGCCAAGCGCCGGGCGGATGTACTTTCCGCCCTTGATCAACTGCGGCACGATGCGGTTGACGGTGTCCACCGGCACCGCGAAGCCGATGCCGGCGGAAGCGCCGCTGGGACTGTAGATCGCGGTGTTGATGCCGATCAGGCGGCCGGCGGAATCGAGTAGCGGGCCGCCGGAGTTGCCCGGGTTGATCGCCGCATCGCTCTGGATCAGGTGATCGATGGTCTGGCCGTTCGGCCCGTCACCACCCAATGAGCGATCCAGCGCCGAAACGACGCCGGTGGTCAGCGTCCAGTCGAGACCGAACGGGTTGCCGATGGCGAACACTTTCTGGCCGACTTTCAGGTTGTGGCTTTCACCCAGCGGCACCGGCGGCGGCCGCTTGAAACCGACGCCAATGCGCAGCACGGCAAGGTCATGCGCCGGCGACACGCCCACCAGCGCCGCTTTGTAGCTGCGGCCATCGGCCAGTTTCACGGTCGCCTCGCTGGCGTTTTCAATGACGTGGAAATTGGTGATCACATGGCCGGTATCGTCCCAGATGAAGCCGGAACCGGTGCCGCGCGGTACGGTGAACACGTTGCGCGTCCAGAAATCGCGCACCTGCGTCTTGGTGGTGATGAACACCACCGAATCCTTCGATTTTTCAAACAGTTCGATGGTCGATTGTTCATCGCTGGCGAGATCGCCGCGCGCGGTGATGCTGCGCGGCGTCGCGTCCGGCGTGGGCGCAAACCAGGTTTCGATATCCGGCACGCCACGCCAGAGCAGGATCAACAAACCGGCGGCCAGGGTCAGCCAGAACAGGCGGGTGAGAAAACGGTCGCGCATGGTGTCGTCCTTGGAAAAATTAGGGAGACTCTGGTTAATTCGTCATTCCCGCGAATGCGGGAATCCAGTTTTTTGATTTAACTGGGTTCCCGCATTCGCGGGAACGACGAAGCCTAATAATTCAGTAATTCCTTATCGCCAACGCAGCGTCATAAAGCGGCTGCTGCCATTGTCGAGCAGGCGCAGCAGCACGCTGCCTTCGCTGTCGCCCAGGGCGGCGAGAAACTCGGCCTGGCTGGTGACCGGTTTACGGTTGGCTTCCAGAATCACCGTGCCCGGCTGCATGCCGGCCATTGCGGCGAGGGAACCGCGATCCACCGAGACGACCACCACCGCGCGCAGGTTGCGCAGGCGGCGGCTTTCGTCAGCGGTCAGCGCGCGCACCACCAAACCGACGCTTTGCGCCGCCTCGGCGCGCTGGCTTGCTAACTCATCGAGCAGGCCGACTTCGACCGACAAGGTCAGTGAGCGACCTTCGCGCAGCACGCCCAGCGTCACCCGGCTGCCCGGCTTGGCCAGCGCCGCCTGGTTGCGATAGTGGCCGCCATCGCTGAGCGGTGCGCCATTGAAACTGACCAGCACATCGCCCGGCTGGATGCCGGCGCGCTCGGCCGGCGAATCCGGATTCACCTGATTGACCAGCACGCCACGATGGCTTTCCAGATTCAGCGCCTGCACCAGATCGGCATCCAGCGGCTGCACGGCCAGACCGATGTAGCCGCGCACGACGCTGCCGCTGGCGAGAATCTGGTCGGCGATGACGCGCACCAGATTGCTCGGAATGGCGAAGCCGACGCCGATGTGGCCACCGCTCTTGCTGAAGATGGCGGTGTTCATGCCGACCACTTCGCCATCCAGATTCAGCAGCGGGCCGCCGGAATTGCCCGGGTTGATCGCGGCATCGGTCTGGATGAAGTCTTCGTAATCGTTGATGCCCAGGCTGGTGCGGCCGGTGGCGCTGACCACGCCGGCGGTCAGCGTGTGCGACAAGCCGAACGGATTACCCAGCGCCACCACCCATTCGCCGACTTCGAGACGGGACGAATCGCCCAGCTTGAGGATCGGCAGATCGCGGCTGGTGATTTCCAATACCGCAATGTCGGACTTCGGATCGGTCGCCTTCAGACGCGCGTTGAACTCACGCCCGTCGTGCAATTTCACCCGGATACGAGCTGCGTTTTCGACGACATGGCTGTTGGTCAACAGATAGGTGACGTCTTTCTGCGCGGCAAAGGCGAAGCCCGATCCCTGGTTGATCTCGCGCCGCGGCTTGCCGGGTTTGCGTCGCTGCAAGCCGGGTAAATCATCGCCGAAGAAACGGCTGAACAGATCGTCGTTGAACGGCCAGGCGCCCCTGTCTCTTGCATCAGCAGAGAAATTCTCACGGCTCTGGCCTTCAACCTGGATGAACACCACCGACGGCGACACTTTCTTCGCCACGCTGGAAAACGCCTTGCTACTGGCGCGCAGGCTTTCAATGCCGCTGTCGGCGGCGCCAACCTCGGCGGCGGCGGTCAAGGACAAAGACAAAGCTAAAAAGAAGGTCAGAGGCAACGCCAAAAACAACGACAAAGAAGGGGCGCGTGAGGTGAATGGCATGTTCATTTTCCGGTCAATTCATCACAACAATGGTTATAGATATGGCGTCAATCGGGTCAATTCAAGATCTTGAAGACGGCGTTCCAGCCCCCTATTTAGGCTTTGAAGACGCTTTTCAGCGCGCCTTTCACTTTTAATTCAGGAGGATTACACCATGCCCTATCGCGCTCTTTTTCCCCGCGATCTGTTCGCCGATCTGGATCGCCTGCAACGTGAAATGCAGCAATCATTCGATCTGTCACCCAATATCCGCGGCCTCAGCCGCGGCTTCCCGGCGCTGAATGTCGGCGGCACGCCGAAGTCGGTCGAAATCTATGCCTTCACGCCCGGCATCGACCCGGCCAGTCTGGAAGTCCAGATTGAAAAAGGCGTGTTGACCGTCGCCGGCGAACGCCGCGTCGAAGCCATTCCGGAAAAAGCTGCCGTGCATATCGATGAGCGTTTCGCCGGACGTTTCCGCCGCGTCGTGACCTTGCCCGACGATGTCGACAGCAATGCGGTCGAAGCGAGTTACCGCGATGGCGTGCTGCACATCAGCATCGCCCGCAAGGAAACCGCGCAGCCGCGCCGCATCACCATTCAATAATCACCAATCAACAAGGAGGCCTGCCATGACCGATAAAACCGAAGTCAGCCAAACCAACGAACCCACCCGTAATGAAGCCGCGCTGTTGCCGCCGGTGGATGTGATCGAGGATGCCAACGGCATCACGCTTTACGCCGACCTGCCCGGGGTGCCGAAAGAAAAACTCGCGCTGCATGTCGAAGCCGACACGCTGACCATCGAAGGCGAAGTGGCTTTGAACCTGCCGGAAGGCATGGAGCCGAGCCATGCCGAGGTCGCGTTGCCGCGCTACCGGCGCGTGTTCACGCTATCGAAGGAACTCGACAGCGGCAAGGTCGAGGCGGAACTCAACCAGGGCGTGCTGAAACTGCGCATCCCCAAGGCCGAACACGCACAACCGCGCAAGATCGAGGTGAAGGTGGCTTGAAGCCGGCTCCTGAATCCGGCCGCGTTGTAGGAGCGTCCGCTTGCGGCGCGAGCCGTTGTGGAATCGGCCCGCAAGCCGCGGAAACGTCAGGCGAACAGGCTGAGTAGCGATTCCGGCTGCGGTTCGAGGTTGTTGTAGGCGGCGACGGCGCGGCTTTCGCGGCTGTTTTCTCCACGTGCGGCGGTCGCAGGGTTTGCCTGTCCCGCACCTTCGCCGCCGTTCCCGTTCAAGCTTTCCTGATTCTTCATCTGGTTCAATTCCGCCTGCGCCTTGGCGGCCATCTGCGCGGCCTGGGCGGCAACGGCACGGTCTTGCGGCGAGGGGTCGGCGGGCGCCAGGGCTGCAGCCTGGATGCGCTTTGCCTTTTCGATGGTCTGTTCCGGCGTTTGCGCCGGCGAAACGTCGATCTTCACTTCACCGCTGACGGCGTATTGGCGTCCATCCGGGCCGCGCACGTATTCATAACTGGCACCACCAGTCAGGCCGGCGCCGGCGGCCGAATGCGCGGCTTCGTGCTGGCGCACTTTCTGGTCGATGCGCCTGAGTTTCTGGACTTCCTGCTGTTCCTCCGGCGTCAGCGCGCCGGGCGCAGTCGCCGCGCCGGCGCGCTGCGCTTGCATCGCGGTGTAAGCACCGCCGCCGCCGCCGATTGAATCGATCCCCATAGTCGAATCTCGTCTTCAGCCTGACTTCGACTTTTCCTTTTTCGACTCTACTTCTTCGACGCCAGCATCGACTTCAGATCAGCAAACGGATTGAACGTCGAAGTCGGCACCGAGTTGCCGCTGTCGGTGCGGCCTTCCAGGTCTTTCAGCTTGGCGTGCTCGTTTTCATGGCAGTAAGTACAGAGCAGTTCCCAGTTGCTGCCATCGGGCGGATTGTCGTGATGGTTGCTGTTCTTGTGATGCACTTCGAGCAGTTGCAGATTGCTGTGGTCGAACGTCCGCGCGCAGCGGCCGCATACCCAGGGGAACAGTTTCAGCGCCTGCGCCCGGTAGCCCTGCTCGCGTTTTTCAGCATTGCGCCGAGCCTCCAGCACGACACGATCAAGACGTTCATTGGTTTGCGCCATGTCACCCTCATCCGTTTGGTCTGATGCTTTTCAGCTTACGTCGAAATTGCGTCGGCAGAAAGCTGGCTCAGATTCAAACGCAGGTTCAGGCTCACGCCACCTGACTGGCCACATCCAGAATCGTCATCGGCAATGCACTCGACGCACCCAGATGGCTGGCCAGGCGCACTTTGATCTGCGGGTGCTGCGCACTGAACACCTCTATCGCTTCCGGAATGTCGTTCGCCACATGCGTGCCGGCGGCGAGAAAGTAGGGAAACACGATGATTTCCTGCGCCCCGTGCGCAACACAGGTCGCCAGGCCTTCCGGAATACCGGGTTCGGCGAGTTCCAGGAAGGCGACTTCAACGCGTTCGATGCCGGGATCGCGCAGCGCCCGCACGCGTTCGCCAAGGGCGCGCACTTCGTCGTTGGAAGCCTGGCGGCGGCTGCCGTGGGCGATGATCAGCAGGTGACGTCTGGTGGTGATTTCTGTCATGTTTGAATAAGGGTTTGGGTTGGGGTTCAAGGACACCGCAGTGTTCAATTGATGCTGCCGGTGTTCGGATTGTCGGCCATGTCGTCGAAGATTTTCTTCAGCCCGTCCGATTGCACGCCGCTGTGAACTTCGGTTTCCAGATATTCCTGCTTGTTGGCTTCCGACTCAAAATAAATCATCACCATGCCGCTGCCCTGGCCTTCCACTACGAAGGGAGCATGTTCTAGGTTGGTGACATCGTTCAGCGTGATCGGGTCGCGGGTAAAAGTGATCATGGCAATTTCCTTTCAGGGATAAAAAGTGACTCGGGCAAGACAAAGGTCGGCCTGCATTTCACGGCCGATGGCCACCAGCCCGAGCCGACGCAAGCGGCTCAAATCCAGCGGTTTTTCGATTCGATGCGGTTGCAGTTCGGCAAACGGCAGGCGCAGGGTCTGCCAGCGCGGCGGCGCTTGAAAGCTGGCGCGATACGACTGCCAGACGATGCGCGTGTCGGCGGTGCGTAAATGCAGGTTGTAGGTTTCAGCGTTGCCGTAAACGTCGATTTCGATGCCACGATAAGCGCGCGCATCAAGCAGGCCGGCTTCATCCAGATCCAGGCTGGCCTGGATGAAGCCGCCATTGTTCAGCGTACTGACTTCACCGGTCAGGCGCAGGCAGGGCCGGCCCTCGATCTGTGCCGGTTGCAGGCGCCCATCCGACACTCCGCCCATGACGCCATCGGTGACCAGGCGCCAGCAGGCGCCGTTGTTTTTGGCAAGATCGGTGCACAGATCGGCGCCGCTGCGGTCGTCAAGCAGCAAGTGGGCGGTTGCCGCAGTGACCGGAGCTGCCGCACTCACAAGAGCGCTCCCGCAAAGCAAGCCAGAGCAGAGCTTCGATACAAGGCGGGCGGCGGGCAGCGGCATGGCAAGTTCGTCCTCACTTCTGCAACGCTTGCTGCTGGCTAACCCGGATCAGACTGCTCAGATCGAAGCCGGCCTGGCGGGCGGTCTCCAACAACTCGGCGACAACCGCTTCCGGCAGGCTGGGGGTGCGCGAAAGGATCCAGAGGTAGTCATGCGATGGCCCGGCCACCATCGCCCAGCGATAGTCCGGGTCGAGCGCCATGACGTGATAAGCGCCATAGAACGGCCTGAAGAAACTGACTTTCAGGCTGCCGGTTTGTGGCGAATCGATGAAATAGGCACGTCCCTTGGCTTCTTTCCAGGCCTGCTTGGCCGGGTTGTAGCCTCTGTTCAGCACGTCGATACCGCCATCGGTACGCTGCTGATAGCGGGCGGAGACATCGACCAGGCCGCGCTCGAAACTGTGGTCGAGGCGCGCGATTTCATACCAGGTGCCCAGGTAGCGCTCGGCCTGGAAGCCCTGCACCGGCGTCACGCCCTTGGGCGTGCCGGTGCAACCGGAGAGCAACCCGGTAACCAGCAAAATCAGCAAAAACCAGCGTGGCAGCATCATGTTTGATTCTCCATTTCTGTTACCTCAGGCAAGTTGCCCGAGCACCGGCGCGGCGCGCCAGCCCGGCTTGGCGAGGAGCATCTGCACCGTGCCGATGTCGCGTTCGATAAAGCCGGCCTCACAGTAACCAAGATAGAACAACCACATGCGGATAAATCGTTCCGGATAACCCAGCCCGCGCACCGCATCGATGCGGTGCAAAAAATTCTCCCGCCAGTGGGCAAGTGTCGTCGCGTAATGCGGCCCGATGTCTTCCAGATGCACGCCGCGCAGGTCGGATGCCTGGGTCATGGCCTGCGTCAATGCGGTGACGCTGGGCAGGAAACCGCCGGGGAAAATGTGCTTCTGGATGAAATCGACTTCCTTCAACGCCGCCTGGTAACGCTGGTCGGCGATGGTGATCGCCTGGATCAGCATGGCGCCTTCCGGCTTCAGCAAGCCGGCGCATTGGCGGAAGTAGGTTTCCAGAAACGCCGCGCCGACGGCTTCGACCATTTCGATCGACACCAGCTTGTCGTACTGGCCGGCCAGATCGCGATAGTCGGTCAGCAGAACTTCAACCCGATCGCTCAGGCCGGCAGCTTCGATGCGCTGGCGGGCGAGATTGAATTGCTGTTGCGAAATGGTGGTGGTGGTGACCCGGCAGCCGTAACGGCTCGCCGCATGCAGCGCGAAGCCGCCCCAGCCAGTGCCGATTTCCAGCACATGATCGGTCGGCTGCAAATCGAGTTTGCGGCAGATGCGCTCCAGCTTGGCGGTGGAGGCTTCGGCCAATGTCATCCCGGGCTGCTCGAACACGGCGCAGGAATACATCATCGTTTCGTCCAGCCAGAGGCGGTAGAAATCGTTGCCCAGGTCGTAATGCGCGGCGATATTGCGCTGGCTGCCAGCACGGGTATTGCGCCGCATCACGCCCCACAAGCCGCGCAACGGCGCCGACAAACGCGCCAGGCCGCGTTCCATGCCATCCAGCACATCCCGATTGCGCAGCAACAGGCGCAGCAAACCGGTCAGATCATCCGTGCTCCAGTCGCCCGCCATGAACGCCTCGCCGGCGCCGACGCTGCCGCCAAAAGCAACTTGCGGCCAGAACACCGGGGCGTGCACGCGCAGGCAGTATTCCGGCTTGCCATGCCCGAA
>CAZUSF010000099.1:0-8325 GCA_964623355.1 uncultured Thiobacillus sp.
ATTGACCTGCTGATTGCCACCATCCAGGGAGTCTTGGCTGAACGTGCGTAGTTAGAGCTCAATGACCGCTTTCGCTGCATAGCTGTCATAGAGGCTGAAGATCGCTACTTCAGCTTTGAGTCGGGATTGTGAGTTCGCTGTTCAGGAAAGCTGGCGTCCAGGCGATCCAAGCCGCCAACGACAGCAACCTGCGCGACACCGGCCCTACGTCTTTGCCACTCCCAATGACCGCACTGGCCGAAGAGCCGGCATTGGGTGGTCGGTTCGTATGACTGCTCGACTCAGTAAGCCGCCGCTCAGAGCCTCGCCAATTCATGCTCGCCAATGACAGCTCCCGCTGTATAGCCGAAGTTTAGATCGACGAAATCAGTGGCACCGATTGAATGGCCGCGATGGAGAACGACCGTTCGCCGCGTTGCCGCTGGCGTCGCACGCTCTCGGCCGGGCGGCTCTCGTCGCAGCAGCTCAGAACTTCAACGCCCCGGTCAGCGAGGCGACTTCTTCCGCGGATTCTTCCAGGATGCTGGAAAGCACATCCTGGCCAAGGGTGATATCCATCCGCGCCGTCATGCCTTCACCCTCTGCCTCGCCGCCCAGCTTGTGCAGCGGTGAAGCAACCGGCGCCAGTTCTTCCGCGATCAACAAGGTATCGCCAATTGAAACCGGCGGTATCGCCAGGTAGCCATTCCAGTAAGTCTCGACCGCTTCGACCACGAGCTCGGGTACACCCAGAACCTTGAGCACGGCGCGGCCGACATCGGCTTCGCCGGTTTCGATCCACTCATCGAAATTACCGTCGAGCAGGCCGGGAAAATCATCCGCGCGCGACAACATGTAGAAGCCGCCGACCTCATGCACGACGCCGGCAAACAGCGCGGTCTCACTATCGACACGAGTGAATCGGCGCGCGATGACATGCGCCAGCGAAGTGACATGCGCAGTGTGTTCCCACAATTGGGCGGCCAGTGCCTGATGTGCGGGGGCAGTCTGCTTGCCGGCCATTTGCCGCGTCACCAGCGCCATCGCGAGGGATCGCACGCTGCGAAAACCCAGTCGCATGACCGCGCTTCGGACATCAGTGATCTCGCGGCCGGAACGATTGAAGGCAGCAGAGTTGGCCATCGCCACCACGCGGGCCGCAAGCAAGGGCTCCACCTGCACCAGTTTCGCTGCCGCTTCGATATGGCAGTCCGGGTTATCGAGCGCTCGCACCACTTTCATCGCAACCTGCGCACTGGTCGGAAACGCCAGCTCGCCCCTTGTGGCGTCAGCGGCTATGGATCGGAAAATCTCGTGTTTATCCATTAATTGATCATCCTGCGGTTATGGGATGCGGCGGTAGAATTGTAAGCCTAGCCTTGCACACATCGGGCTGATGTCCGACACCATTCTTACCTTGCCTCTTTACCGTGCCTCTTCCAACCAACCTTAGCAGCAAAGAGCTCGAGCGCATCGCCCTCAACCTGAATCCGGGCGGCTGGGCAATCGAAGCCAGTCGGCCGTTGGCGACGCTGCTCGGCTCCTGCGTTTCCGTCTGTCTGTTCGACCCGAAGCTGATGATCGGCGGCATGAACCATTTTCTGCTGCCCCGGGGCAGCAACGTCAACACCAATGATCAGGACGTCATTCTGAATGGCGATTATTCAATGGAAGTACTGGTCAACGGACTGCTCAACAAGGGCGCGCACAAGAACCGCCTGGTGGCGAAAGCCTTTGGCGGCGGCACCATCGTCAGTTCGATCCGGATGGCGATCGGCGAGCGCAATGCGGAGTTCGCTCAGGAATGGCTGGAACGCGAGGGCATTCCGCTGCTCGCCTCCGATTTCAGCGGCCCCTGGTCACGCAAGATCATTTTTGTGCCGAATACCGGCGAAGCCTTCTGCCGCCGCATGCCAACAACGCAACCGGATGCCGCGCAAGTCGCCAAGGCGGAACTGGAATACGAAAACTCGCTCGGCCAGCCGAAAAAATCCGTCGGCAAGAGAATCGAACTGTTCTGAATCGCGTTCAAGCCAGCAAAGCCAGATTCGACGCTTGCAGGGCGTAGGTTGGGTTAGCCGACGTCTTTTTGTCGGCGTAACCCAACATGGCCGCGGTGAAGTCGGGTTACGGCGCAAAAAGACGCGCCTAACCCGACCTACAAGTCTGATCGGGTTTGCTTTGGTTTGAATCAACTCAGCAAAGCCAGATTCGACGCTTGCAGGATGGCCAGCACCGCCGGATGCGTTACTTTTCGTTCGACCGAAATGGCAAAGAAGCGCTCGCTCAGATCGCGCGTTTCGCCCAGCCGGATGACACCATACTGCCTTTCCACCTCGTTGCCGGTAGCCACTGCGGCCGGAAACACCCCGGCGCCGGCCTTGCCGAAGGCTTTCATCAGCGCGCTGTCATCGAATTCGCCAACGATGCGTGGATGCAGGTTTTTTCGCTCCAGCCAGCGTAGCAACGGCGCTCGCAACGCGCTGTCCTCACCCGGCAACAGCAGCGGCGCGCCATCCAGACAGGCTGGGAAATCTCCGCTCAAACGCGCCGCCAACGCGGGTGCGGCGAAAAAGGCGATGCTGCATTCGCCGAGTGGATGGCTATAGCCTCTGACATCCATGCCCGGCGGCATTGGCCGGTCGGCCAGCACCATGTCCAGGCGGTGGATCGCCAGTTCGCCCAGCAGGTGGTCGAGCCGGTCTTCCCGGCACACCAGATGCACCGGATCCGCCAACGTCAACGCCGGCGCCAGCAGTTGGTAGGCAATCGATTTGGGCACCACGTCGGCAATGCCGACACGGAACGGAAAAGTCCGGTCCTCGCGACTGTTGCGCAGGCTTTGTTCGAGTTCGGCGCTGACCTGAAAAATTTCCTCGGCATAGGACAACACCTGGCGGCCGGTATCGGTAAGTTCCAGACGGCGGCCGGTGCGGCGAAAGAGTTCGACCCCGAGCCGATCCTCGAACTGGCTCAACTGACCGGACAGGGTCTGCGGCGCCAGATGCAGTTTTTCCGCCGCACGATTCACCGCACCGGTCTTGGCGACGGTATAGAAGTAATGCAAATGTTTGAAATTCAACATGTCGGCCGCTTTGTGAAATCGAGTAAATCGAAATTATTACCTCTTTAATTCGAATTTTTCTTCTTCGCTCGACTTTGTAAGATGCACCCCTGATGAAACTGGAGATGTCTCGCCATGATGAAACCGCTAATTACCCTGATCGCACTCGCCTCCCTGTTGCTCGCCGGCTGCTCGGAACCGCCCTATACCAACATCGACAACACGCAGTTGAAAACCCTGCTGCAACAGGGCACGCCGCTGTATGACGTGCGCCGAGCGGACGAATGGCGGCAGACCGGCGTGGTCGAAGGCAGCCGCAAGCTGACTTACGTCGATGCCAGCGGACGCGAGAATCCCGAGTTCTTGCGCAACTTCGTCGCCGAAGTGGACAAGAATGAACCGGTTATCCTGATCTGCCGCACCGGGAACCGAACCAACGCTTTGGGGTACGAACTGGCCAAGCAGGGTTACACCAAGATTTTCAACGTGCGTGACGGCATCACGCGCTGGATCGGTGAAAACCAACCTACCGTTCGCTGATCAACCCTTCACCTCGTTCACCACACAACAAACCATGACCGCTGCAGCAAAAAACAACCCCCTGGTCGAACTGCTGATCACCCTGATCATTCCGTCGCTGATTCTGATGAAACTGAGCGGCCCGGAAAACCTGGGCGCGGTACATGCGCTGTTGCTGGCGCTGACGTTTCCACTCGGCTGGGGTGTGCGTGATTATCTCTTGCGGCGAAAACTCAACCTGTTCGCCGCGCTCGGCCTGATCAGCATCCTGCTCACCGGCGGCATCGGTTTGCTGCAACTCGACACCCGCTGGCTTGCGGTGAAGGAAGCGGCGATTCCCGGCCTGATCGGCCTGGCGGTGGCGATTTCCGCCTATACCCGACAGCCGCTGGTACGGCTGCTGCTGTTCAGCCCGGCGATCATGAATGTCGAGCAAATCCAGGAAAACCTGGTGCAGCGGAATACCCATGACCAGTTTGAAGGTCGCCTGAAAAGCGCGACCCTGATGATCAGCGGCTCGTTTTTCTTCTCCGCAGTGATGAACTATCTGCTCGCCACCTGGATAGTCACCAGTCCTACCGGCACCACCGCGTTCAACGAGGAGCTTGGTCAGCTGACGCTGCTCAGCTACCCGATGATCGCGCTGCCGTCGATGCTGATCATGTTGGGCGTGTTGTATTACCTGGTGCGTTCAATACGCCAACTGGCCGGCTTGCAGCTGACCGAAGCACTCAAGCAATCCTGACCCTGGAGATCGATATGCAAGAACCCGAATCTGAAACTTCATCCGGCTCTGATCCCGGCTTGCGCGTTCTTGGCTTTCGCATCGCCGTCGGGGTGGTCGGGCTGATTTTGCTGATCATGTCCTTCATGCTCGGCAGCGTGGCAATGAAACAATCCGCCACCAACCAGTCGCTCGAAGACAATGCGGCAACCGAGGCGCCAGCCGAACCGGCTTCAGTGCAACCCGACCGTTATCCGTAAGGGCTGACAAACAAAGTGGGCGGTAAACACAATTAGATAACCTGCCCCTGCCGACGCGAGGGAAAATGCGGCTTGCTCAAGCCTTGATTCCACGCATCGTTAACAACCCCATCGTGCCGTCTAACCATAACCTCCTTGCTGCGGTGAAAGATTGATGACTGCAGCCTCGCCTTTTAGCCGCCGCCTGACGCCCTGGCTGGCGCTGAGCGGACTCGCGCTGCTGGCGTTTCTGGTGCTGGCGCCGTTCTTCGCGCCGCTGGCCTGGGCGGGCGTGCTGGCCTATGCCTCCTGGCCGCTGGCGGAAGCGATTCGAGTCCGCTGCCAAGGTCGTGACACCCTTGCCGCCAGCCTGTCCACCGGCATCGCCGGACTCACCCTGTTCGGCCCATTGCTCTGGCTGGCCTGGGTAGCGCAGCAGGAATTGGGCGGGGTGTATCACGCCTTGCTGGCATTCGTCGCCGCACCTCCCGAGGTGCCGCCATTGCTGCTCAATCTACCCTGGCTGGGCGACTGGCTGACGCAGCAACGCGCCACGCTGCTGGCAGATCCGGAAGGCATGCTGAATGCGGTCAAGGCCTGGTTCGCGGCGCATGCCAGCGACGCGGCGCACCTTGCCGGCGGTATCGGGCGGAATCTGGTCAAGCTGGTATTGGTGCTGGTGATCCTGTTCTTCTTCTACCGCGACGGCGCCCGCATCGTGCGCGAACTAAGCCATGTCATGGCCCGTTTCATCGGCCCCGGCACGCATGGCTACCTGGCTGCCGCCGGCGCTACGACCCGCGCTGTGGTTTACGGCATTCTGCTCACCGCCCTGGTGCAGGGCTCACTCGCCGGCATCGGCTACTGGGTCGCCGGCATCGCGTCACCGGTGACACTGGGCGTGCTGACCGCGCTGTTCGCGCTGATTCCGTTCGGCACGCCACTGGTCTGGGGTGGCGCCGGCGCCTGGTTGTTGTTCCAGGGCGAGACCGGCGCCGCGATTGGCGTCTGGATCTGGGGCGCGGCGGTGGTGAGTCAGATCGACAACGTGCTGCGCCCGATATTCATCAGCAGCGTGGGCGCAATTCCCTTCCTGCTGGTGCTGTTCGGCGTCTTGGGTGGCCTGCTCGCCTTCGGCCTGGTCGGCCTGTTTGTCGGTCCGATCGTGTTGGCGGTAGCGTGGGCAGTGTGGCGCGAATGGGCGGCGCACCTGGATGATGCGGCGACCGAGGAAACCGGTTAAAGAGACACTGATCAGTTCGTCATTCCCGCGAATGCGGGAACGACAAAACCGAATAAACCAGCAATTCCTCAAGCCTTTTTATGGAGATTTTTCTATGTTGTGGTTCGTTTTAGGACTCGTCGCCCTGGTTGTCGGGGCTGAATTGTTGGTGCGCGGCGCATCGAAACTGGCGCTGTCGTTCGGCATTTCACCGTTGGTGGTCGGCCTCACCATCGTCGCCTTCGGCACCAGCGCGCCGGAACTCGCGGTATCCGTCCAATCCGCCTGGGCCGGCCAGGTCGATATCGCGTTGGGTAATGTGGTCGGCAGCAATCTATTCAACATCTTGTTCATCCTCGGCATTTCCGCGCTGATCGTGCCGCTTGTGGTGCATCAGCAGATCATCCGCCAGGAAGTGCCGATCATGATTGGCGCGTCGTTGCTGCTCTGGGCGTTGGCCGCCGATGGTGGCATCAGTCGCTGGGAAGGTTTCTTGATGGCGGGTCTGATCATCGCTTACACCGTCTTCATCATTCGCCAGAGCCGGCGCGAGACAGCAGCGATCAAAGCCGAATATGACGAAGCCTTCGAAGCTGCGCCGACCGGCTGGGATGCACATTGGGGCGTCCAGGTCTTGATGCTGCTGGTCGGACTCGGTTTGCTGGTACTGGGCGCCAACTGGCTGGTGGAAGCGGCGGTGGCGTTCGCCCAATACCTCGGCGTCAGCGAACTGATCATCGGCTTGACCATCGTCGCGATCGGCACCTCGCTGCCGGAAGTGGCTACTTCGATCATGGCCGCGCTGCGCGGCGAACGCGACATCGCGGTTGGCAACGTGGTCGGCAGCAACATTTTCAACATCCTGTCGGTACTCGGTTTATCCGCCAGCGTCGCCCCCGGCGATCTGATCGTGGCGCCAGCCATGCTGGCGTTCGACCTGCCGGTGATGGTGGCGGTGGCGCTGATCTGCCTGCCGGTATTCTTCAACGGCGCGCTGATTACACGCGGCGAAGGCGTCTTGTTCCTCGCCCTCTATGTCGCGTACACCGCATATCTGATCCTGCAATCCACCGGCCATGCCGCGTTTAGCGCCTACAGCACGACGATGAGCTATGTGCTGCCGCTGGTCGCCGTGATGTTGCTGGTGCTGGCCTGGCGGCATTGGCAGAGCAATCGCGCCGGCAACAACGAGTAGGACGAAAGCGAGTCGGACAGCTTACTGCTTGTAGCGCGTCACCTTGCGCGCCTGCATGCGGTAACTGGAACGCCCCATATCGGTATCGGCCAGCCCGATTTCGATGACGCCTTCCACCCAGACCGCATCCATTGCCTGCATGCCTTTCGCCGGCGGGGTGGCGATGACGTGGATGATCTGGTTGGCCGGTGGCGGCGGTGTGTGGATGCAGGCGCCGAAATAAGGCACCAGCAGGAATTCCTTCAGATTCTTGTCGCCCCACTCCAGCGGCACCAGAAATCCGGCGATGCGGATCGGCTTGCGATTCATCGATTCGTTCGCCGGCGCGGCGTCCCAGGCCAGTTTGAGTTTGGCCAGCGCTTCGTCGGCGCGCGGATCGCCATCCTTCAGTTTGGAGATATCAACGCCCTTCAAAACCGCCAGCGGATCCCAATCCTTCGGCAGCAGGTCATCCCAGCTCGTCGTCTGGAACGTGGATTTCGCCGCATTGGCCGCCTTCCCGGGCAAACGATCACCCAGCTTGTAATCCGTGGCGAAGCTCGGCGTGTACAGCAGCGGCGTCGCGACCAGAAGCAGGGTCGCCAGCATGGCGTGGGATCGGAACACGTGCATTACCTCAGGAAAGATGTTTGCGATGGAGGCTTCCCGAAGTCGGGAAGTTCACCGATTATCCGGACAACCGCAGTCAGCCCGACTGTAGGTGCGAATTTATTTGCATGATCAACCGCTTGCGTGCGCATGAATTCGCACCTACCTCGGTCACGCAAGCGATTTCAGAATTATCGACGCAACAGCAGACTGACGCTGAAACTGACCCCCAGTACCGCAACCAATACCGGACCGAACGGCTGATCCAGCCAGAGCGCGAAGCCGAAGGCAAGCAGATAAGCCAGCACACCGATAGCGGCAGCGAGCAGGTTGCCGCGCCGCCAGTTCGGCGCAATGCGGAAGGCGATCCAGGCCGGCAGGAAGACCAGCGCGAAGGTGGCCATCAGACCCAGCGTCGCGGTGCCGACGGCAATGGCCAGCGCCACCAGCAGATCGAAACCGAGATGCCAGCGCCAAGCCGGCAGGCGATTGGCGATTTCATGCTGTGGAAACAGATGCGCGCGAATCAAACGCGGTGTCAGCCAGGGCAGCGCGGCCAGACCGAGCGCGCCGACCAGAACGGCGGCGATCAGTTCGCGGCTGCCGGCGAAGTAGAGCTGGCCGTCCACCACCGCATGCGCCAGCGCATCACCCAGCGCGGTATTGGCGGCGATCAGCAGGGTCAGCGTCCAGCCCAGCAAAATCATCACCGCGTAGACGCTGTTGCCGCCACCGCTGCCGCATCGCCAACTCGTAGTGACCGTCTCCATTGCCGTGGCCGCCCTGATCACACGA
>CAZUSF010000100.1:0-8306 GCA_964623355.1 uncultured Thiobacillus sp.
GGTTGGCCGGGCAGGTTCAGGATCAGGCAGCTTCCGCGCACGACGCCGACCTGGCGCGACAGGATCGCAGTCGGCACGTATTTCAGGCTGACCGCGCGCATCTGTTCGCCGAATCCGGGCAGTACTTTGTCGGCAATGGCCAATGTCGCTTCCGGGGTGACGTCGCGCGGGGCCGGGCCGGTGCCGCCGGTGGTGAGGACCAGGCAGCATTCGGCGGCGAGTTCGATCAGGGTTTGTTCGATGACCGGCTGTTCATCGGGGATCAGTTTTTCGACAAATTCCAGCGGGTTATGCAAAGCGGCGTTCAACCATTCCTTCAGGGCCGGCAAGCCTTTGTCTTCGTAAACGCCGGTACTGGCGCGGTCGCTGATGGAAATGATGCCGATGCGGGCGATTTGGTACATGCGTGCGGTTCCTTTTTTCGATGCGCGGGATACATTCGCTCCAACCTTTGGAGACAACCATGCGCGCGCTTGTTTATCACGTCTTTCTGCTGCTTGCATTGATGCTGCAACCGCTTTCCGCCGCCCGTGCCGATGCACCGCCGGATTACCCGTTCGTCAGTCATGACGCCGGTCTGGCGCGGGCGAAGGCGGAAGCGAAGCCGATCCTGCTTTACTTCGGCCGTTATGGCTGCGCCTGGTGCGACCATGTCAATCGCAAGACGTTTTCCGACCCAGGCCTGAAGCAGTTGTTTTCTGATAATTACGTATTGATTTACGTCGATGCGGAAGGCGGCAAGCGCTTGCGCATGCCCAACGGTGAACGCTTGACCGAAGCCGAACTGGGCACGCGTCTGGGTGCTTTCGCGACTCCGCTGTTCGTGTTCATGACGCCGGAAGGCAAGGTGGTCGCCAAGATTCCCGGCTTCAAGACGGTGGACGATTTCAAGGATTACGACCGCTATGTGCGCGGCGGCCATTATCAGAAGCAGACCCTGCTTGAGTTTCTCGCGAGCAAGCCATGAGCATGGCGCGCGCGTATTTTTTCAGTGTGTTGTTTTGCGTCGTATTGCCGGCGCACAGCATGGAAGGCGTGAGTGAAATCGCTGCCGCCAAAGCCGGTGTGTTTCATCACCTTGACGCATCCGGCCGCAACAGTCTGGCGGTCTCCGGTGCCAGCGTGGCGCTGGTTTGGGAGGACAACCGCAGCGGTGCGCCGGGGTGTTATCTGGCGCTGAAAGGCGGCGGCAAGAACGGGTTTCACGAGTTTCCGTTTGGTCAAGGTGAGTGTTTCGAGCCGGCCATCGCCGCGTTCGATGCAGACCGCTTTTTGCTGATCTGGGAGGATGCCGGCGGCGTTCATGCCGCCATCGCCGATAGCGCCGGACCTGGCCTGCCAACCCGGCTGGCCGAAAGCGGCGGCCAGGGCGCGGTGATCCGCCATGCCGAATTCGGCGCACATGCCGCCTGGAGCGCGCCGGATGGCCGCTGGCGGCGCGTATTTCATGCCCCTTTGCATGGCGAGGGCAAACAGCTTCGTAGTGGCGCGGCGCGTCCGGTCGACACGACGCCGGCAAGCGACGATCAAACCTTTCCGGTTCTTGCCGCCAGCGCATCCGGCCTGATGCTGGCCTGGGAAGATCGCCGCCACGGCCATACCGTGATCTTCGGCAGCTACAGCAGCGATCCGGGAGCAAAGACCTGGTCAACGCCAACCCGGATCAGCGGCAATCCGACTGGCAAACAGGCGGGCGATCTGGGTCGCGGTACCGGCGCGATGCGGCCGGCGCTGGCCACTTTCGGCGACCGTCTGGCGGCGGCCTGGCTGGATAAACGCGATTTCCTTTCCGGTTATGACGTTTATGCCGCGCTCACCGGTAAAGACAGCCTGCACTTCGAAAAGGACCAGAAAGCGCAGGACAGCTTCGGCGATGCCATCGCGCAATGGCATGTGGCGGCGGCCGGCAACGCCAACGGCGATCTGGTGATTGCCTGGGATGACGACCGTGACGGCACGGCGGATATCTGGCTGACGCGACTGACTGCAACGGGCGAAAGTCAAAACTACAGCGAAAACTTCACCTTGCCGGAGGCTTCTGGCCCTGGAGCACAGAGCGATCCGGCGCTTGCGCTGGATGCCGCCGGCAATCTGCATCTGGCCTGGATTGATCGGGATGCCGCGGGAATGACGCGGTTGCGCTATCTGCGCTGGACGTTGCCGCCGCGCGATTGAACCTGAATCCGGCAGTTGGCCGCGTTGTAGGAGGCGCCGCTTGCGGGCCGATCCTCGACGCTCGCGCCGCAAGCGGACGCTCCTACAACCTTTCCGCCACACCCGCCGGCTTCGTCAGCCCGGCGCAACGCCCCAGGCGGCGAACAACGGGTCGGAATAGAGCCGGTTTTCGATGTATTTGTCGTCTTCCGGCCGCTTCAGGCCGCGCCGGGTTTCGCTATGCAACGCGCTGAATCCGGCGTCGCGCAGCAGCCCGAGAACCATGCCCAGACGTTCGAACGGATGCAGTTCGCTCCAGACCTGAATCGCTTTGGTGGGAAACCAGCGATCCGAGAAGGTGACGACGAACACGCCCCCCGGCTTCAGCACGCGCTGAACCTGTGCCATTACTGTTGCCGGATCGAGCAGGTATTCGATGGATGCCGTGCACAGCACAACATCGAATTCGGCCGCCGGCCAGGGCAATTCGGCATTGAGATTCAGGTCTTGCACCACCCGTTCGGATAAACGTGGATTGGCGTCCAGTTCGGCGGCATTCATGCCCAGTCCGGAAACCTGAATGTCTCCAGGCGCAACCGGCAGATGCGATACCCAACTGCTCATCAAATCCAGCACGCGCTGACCGGGTTTGAGGAATCGGCCATACAGCGCGCTGATTTCCGCCCGGCAGACGGCATCGAGATGGTGCGTCAACCGCGGCCTGGTGTAGAACACCGCGTCTGACGCGGCGTCCTGCCGAAGCATGCCGTGCGGCTGCAGGTAGGTCATTGCGACCGATTCCGCCGGCACCTGCATGCCGGGACCGTCGAACAATTCGGCCATGCGCACGCCGCGCGTCGGCTCATTTGGTTGATTGCTGAAGCTCAGTTTGGCGCCACAGGCAGCCAAGGGATGGTTGGCATCGACGCGCAGCGTGTCTTCAGTCGCTTCGAGCAGCCGCGTGGCGCGCATGTCGCGCGGGTTCTGCGCCAGGCTGCGGAAAGCCGAGCGCGGATAAAAACGGCCTGGGGTAGGAAAAGCGGTCGCCAGACGAAACTCGCTGATCGGGATTTCAGCAATCGGCTGTCCGGCGGGTTGCAACCAGGGTGCGGCGTCGAGTTCAACGCTGGCGTTATTCACCGTTTCCACCCCATCCACCCCTCGCACTTCCGCCGCCGCCCGCGCCCATCGACCATCGGCGAGCAACGCGCTGTCCGCGACCAGCAAGCGGTCGCAGTGGCTGGCATGCCGGCTTTGCCAGATCAGACTGGCTTCAATCGTCATTGGCTAGGCTTAGTTAGTCTTCCAGGCGGTATTCGACATAGGCCCGGTCGCGCGCCTGACGCACCCAATCCTCAAACGCTTCCTCCGACTTGCGTTCCCGGATGGCGCGGCGCGCATCGAGCCGCTTGCGTTCTTCGGTGACGTCCTGATCGCGCCGCTCCAGCACCTGGATCAAGTGCCAGCCGAACGGAGATTGCACTGGCGCGGAAAGTTCTTTCGGCTGCAAGCCATCCATCGTGCGTTCGAACTCGGGCACGGTGTCGCCCGGGTTGAGCCAGTTGAGGTCGCCGCCGCGACTGGCGGAGAGGTCATCGGAATGCAACTTGGCCAACTCGGCGAAGTTAGCGCCGTTCTCGATGCGTTCTTTCAGTTGCAGCAGCCGATTCCTGGCATCGTTGTCGTTCACCACTTCATTGGTTTTGACCAGGATGTGGCGGGCATTCGTTTGCTTGATCACGGTCTGCACGTTCTTGCCGCGTTTATCGAGCAACTTGAGAATGTGGAAACCGTTACCGCTCTTCAACACCGGCGACACATCGCCCGCCTTCATGTCGCGCAGCGCGGCGGAATACAGGCTGGGCAACTGGCCTTCGTTGCGCCAGCCAAGCAAGCCGCCCTGCACCGCGTTCTGGGTGTCGGAATAGGCCGCTGAAACCTGCACGAAATCCGCCCCGGCCTTGAGTTCCTGGAGCGCTTTTTCAGCTTTTTCCTTTAGTTCGGCCAGTTTCTCCGGGCTCGCGCCTTCCGGTGTCAACACCAGAATATGGGCGAGCCTGAACTCATCGACCTGGTCCTTGACTTGCGTAGCGTTGGCCAGAAAGTTGTCGATCTCCGCATCGGTAATCACCAGCCGGTTATCGACTTCGCGTTCTTTCAAACGCGCAATCGTCATCTCGGTACGGATCTGTTCGCGAAACGCATTGAAGTCGGTGCCTTCGGCTTCCAGGGCTTTGCGGAAGGCTTCCGGTGTCATTTTGTTGCCCTGCGCGATGCGGGCAATGGCGCGATCGAGCGCCAGGCCTTCAAAGCGGATGTTGGTGTCTTCCGCCACCTGCATCAGCGCCTTCTCGGTAATCATGCGTTCAAGCAACTGTTTTTCCAGCAGACGGCGCGGTGGCTGAGCCGTCTTTTGCCCCGCCAACTGAGCTATGGCCTGGTTGACCCGGATCTTCAGTTCGAACTCGGTAATCACCGCGTTGTTGACCACCGCGACAATACGATCGATTTCGATTGGTGCAGCGCTGGCACCGCCTTGCCAGGCGAAGGCGCATCCAGCTGCAAACAGGATAGTCGCTGCGACTTGCCGCGACTTATTCAGGAATTTCGCTACTTTGGGCATAGCCGGTAATGCTCCGTTTCAGGACATCGAGCGGATTGGGGCCGAGTTTGGTCAGGCCACGCAATTCGAGTTGCAGGAAGAAGGCGCTGGTGGATGTCGCCTCCGTCGTCGCCAGTTGTTGCATGACACCACGCAGCGACCAGCAGCCAGGGTTGTATTCAAAGCCGATCAGACCTTCGACCAGACTCGAATCGCGGATCGAATAGTTGAGTCGACCCAAACCGAACCATTTCGGGGCCAGCGGCCACTGAAATGAAACATCGATCTGATCCAGGGAATCACGGGTGTAGCGGTAATCCGCGTTGACCAGACGTCCCGGGCCATAGCGCCAGGCACCGCCGAGGTTGGCCTTGGTCAATTCACCCTCTCCGGTATCGACTTGAATGCCGGCGTTCAACCTCATTCTGGCGTTGATCTGACCACTGGCTTGCGCAAGCAGTTCAGTCGATTTTGCCGCCTTAGCCGGACCGGAAAGCGTCACCCGCTGATCGGCGAAGTAGAAGCGTTGTCCCAGCGTGACTTGCAAACGTTCAGCGCCACTATCCGAGTCCAGCACGCGCGAAGTCACCGCCAGAGTCAGCTGATTCGCATCATTGATACGGTCAACCCCGATGAACTGGTTCTCGCCAAACAACTGGTCTAGCGAGAGATCACGCGAACTGCTGTCAAAAACCGGTATCTGCGACTGATCTTTGTAGGGGATGTAAACGTAAAACGCGCGTGGCTCGAGCGTCTGGGTGTAGTTCTTGCCCAATACTTGCAAATCGCGCTCAAGCACCAGACTGGAGTCCAAACTGAACATCGGCAGACTGCGGGTCGTATCGGCAAAACCGCTATTGCCCAGGCTATCCGGCTTGTTAAGCGTTGAATCGTCCAGCGCATAGTGGCTGAAATACCAACCTAGCCGCGGCGTCACCACCGAGTATGGCGTTTGAATCGGAAAGCTGAGGCTGGGGTTGGCATGCACACGTGCGCCCTGGACCCGACTGTCACCGGGATGGTCGAAATAAACCAGATCACTACTGAAATCAAACCGCATGCCGGGTGCAATAGAAGCCTGATCAATGCCCTTGTTGCCCCAGTTGAGATCTCGCGACGCGGTCAGCGTCACTTGCGGCAGCCGGCTGTAAGGTTCAATAACCAGCGCGGCGGAAGGATCCTGCAAGGTCTGAAAGCTCTGCATCAACCCGCTTGCCTGCCACCAGCCGCCGTTGTAGCGGAGGTTGGCCTGGCGCAACAGATTGACCTGTGAAGTCAGGTTGACCTGGCTCGACAGATTGGAGAAGTAACTATCGTCCGACACCTTTTCATAATCCATCGAGCCGGACCAGTTGGCATCGAATGTCTGGCGATGGCTAAAGCGAAACCGATAGCGATTTCTGTCGGCCAATGCATCACTTGGCAGGTATTCACCATCCAATTCGCCACTGTATTTCGCTTCCAGATAGCGGAATTCGCCCCCAATCTGCAAACCACGCTTGGTCATCAGGCGCGGCGTGATGGTGGCATCGCGGTTGGGTGCAATATTCCAGTACCACGGCATCATCAACTCCAGGCCGCGGGCATCAGAAGCGCCATAGGTCGGTGACAGAAAACCATTCTTCCGCTGGTCATCCAGCGCAAAATCTATCCAGGGCGTATAGAGAATCGGCACATCCAGAAATCGCACCTTCACATTGCGCGCAGAGCCAAGGCTGGAGACAAAATCCAGCTGCAGATCGTCCATCTTCAGTTCCCAGTCCGGATCGTCAGGCGCACAGGTGGTGTATGAGGAATCCTTCAACCGATATACATCAGGACCGGCAAAAACGAGGCTTTTAGCTCCGCCATACACCGTTTTGGCATCTTGACCTTGAAGCTGGAAGCGAACGTCCTGCATCTCGCCTAGACGCGCGGCCAGCTTCAGTTTTAACGAACTGCCCAGGATCCGATCCTGGTCGCGCATGAACACCACATTCCCGCTTGCCTCGGCAAGATCTGAGGAAGTGTCATAACGAATCCAGTCCGCCTGCAACCGCTCGCGCGCGTTGTGCATCTTTACCTTGCCATCGGCAACCAGTTCGCGCTGGTGATGACCCTGGATGCTGTCCGCTTCGAAAATGGTTGGGCCAGGCGATACCGTCTGGCCGGCGGAGGTCAGGTTGGCGCTGCTTTTGAGTTGCGTGGCGGGTTCCGTGCCGCCTGTCGCCGCGAAGGCTTCGATACAGGCCGCCGTCAGGAAAAGGGGCAAAAGCAGGCGCGCAAAAGGGGGAACAGCACGAGGCGCGGCGGGCGGCATGGGGTGAATGATAGAATTCGCGGGTTTTTTTGAGCGACGGATTATAGCTTTGGAACGCCTGGAACGTTTGACCGCCTGGATTCGTACGGTTCTCCCCGCCCCCCTGCTCGATTTGCAACCGGCTTCCGCCGATGCCAGTTTTCGCCGCTACTTCCGCGCCTATTGCGAAACAGGCAATTACATCGTGATGGACGCGCCGCCGAGTCACGAAGATTGCAAACCCTTCATCCATGTCTCCCGCCTGTTCCGCGCGGCCGGCACCAACACGCCGAAAATCCTGGCGGAAAATCTGGCGGAAGGTTTTTTGCTGCTGTCCGACTTTGGCGACACCACTTATCTGACCGCGCTGGAAGCGAATCCAGGTTGTGCCGACCGTCTTTATCTCGACGCCAACAGCAGCCTGATCAAGATTCAACTCGCCAGCCAGCCGGGCGAACTGCCGCCTTACGATACCGAATTGCTGTTGCGCGAAATGCGCTTGTTCCCGGATTGGTACCTGAATCGCCACCTGAACCTCCAGCTTGATGCCGAACAGCAGAACGTGCTCGACCAGACCTTTCAGCGCATTCTGGCCAACAATCTGGCGCAGCCGCAGGTGTATGTGCATCGCGACTGGCATTCGCGCAACCTGATGCTGACCACGCTGGACAACCCTGGCGTGCTCGACTTCCAGGACGCGGTTTACGGCCCGATCACCTACGACCTTGCCTCGATCTACAAAGACGCCTACATCCGCTGGGACGAAGATCGTGTGCTTGACTGGCTGGTGCGCTACTGGCAAGCCGCACGCAAAGCCGGCTTGCCGGTGCATGCCGACTTCGGTGAGTTCTATCGCGATTTCGAATGGATGGGCATCCAGCGTCATATCAAGGTGCTCGGCATCTTCGCCCGCCTTTGCCATCGTGACGGCAAGACCGGTTATCTGAAGGACATGCCGCTGGTGATGGACTACCTGCGCAAAGCCTGCAACCGCTACAACGGCCTGGGCGATTTTCTGCGCCTGCTCGATGCCGTTGAAGGCAAGCAAGCTGAAGCCGGCTTCACCTTCTGATGCCGCCCTCCCCGTTCAAGGCGATGATCCTCGCCGCCGGCTTCGGCGAGCGCATGCGACCGCTCACCGATCACACACCGAAACCCTTGCTGATGGCCGGTGGCAAAGCGCTGATCGTTTGGCAGATCGAACGATTACGCGCTGCCGGATTTGTCGATCTGGTCATCAACCATGCGCATCTGGGTCAGCAGATCGAGGAC
>CAZUSF010000101.1:0-4979 GCA_964623355.1 uncultured Thiobacillus sp.
TCTGCGCAAGTGGCTGATTTTCAGCATTAACACCACGCTGGCCAGGATCAGTGTGATCAGGTTGGCGAGAATGATCGGCCAGCTTTGCAGCAAGATTCCGTACAGCAGCCAAAGCGCCACGCCCAGCGTGAACAGGCTGTACATGCTGAGTGAAACGCCGGAAAGATCACGGCTGCTCCACGATTTCAAAGCCTGCGGTACAAAAGCCGCAGTGGTGAGAATGGCCGCACCATAGCCGATCAGATCTGGAGACATGGTTCAGCGATGACGGAGAAGATGGATTTCGCGTTGCGGGAACGGAATCATGATGCCGCCTTCACGGAAACTGGCGAGAATCGCCTGGTTGATGTCCCCGGCAACGGTGGCAAAAGCTTCGACCGAAACCCAGGGCCGGATTGCGATATTGATCGATGAATCACCCAGCGCCGCGACTTGAATCAGCGGCGCCGGTTGCTGAAGCACTTGCGGGTTGGTGGCCAGCAAAGCGTTGATGCGTGCCAGCGCGGCATTCAAATCGGTGTCATAAGCAACGCCGACCGTCAGATTGACCTGCCGAATCTGGCCATAGTTATGCAGAATTTCACCGGCAATCTTGCGATTCGGAATCACCACGCGAGACAAGTCGGGGTGGCTCAGGATGGTGCTGAACAAGCTGATTTCTTCGATCTGGCCTTCCTCGCCAACGATCGAAATGTATTCACCCACTTTGAACGGCCGCGTGAAGATGATGGTCAGCCCGGCGGCCAGATTCGACAGCACGCCCTGCATGGCTAAAGCCAGTCCGGCGCCGGCGACGCCAAGACCGGCAATCAAAGGCAGCAATTCGACACCGAGATTTTGTAGCGCAAGCACGGCAAACAGGCCAAGCACCAGAAGCCGCACGATGCGCACCAGCAGAATACGCAAAGTCACGTCGAGTTCCATTTTCAGCAGCATGCCTTCCGTGATGCGACCCATCCATCTGCCGACGTAATAGCCGGCAAGCAAGATCAGGCAGGCGACCACGAGTTTCGGGCCAAACGTGAAGGCGAGGTCGATCGCGGTGGTCTGAATCTGATCCAGGGCCTTGATGTTTTCGACGATGGGGCTATTCATGACGTTCTTCCAGGGTTGAAGCAGGCGGATTCTAAGCCGGGCCAAGTTAAAATCCGCAGCCTTGCTGATCACCCACGCCTTTGGCCGCATGCCAAGCGCGCTCCATCATGTTGCGGCTTACTGAAGTCAAACTCCCACTCGACCATCCAGCCGGCGCGATAGAAACCGCCATTCTGAAGAAATTGTCGCTCGCCGCCGGGCAACTGGTTCGCTTCGATATTCATCGTCGTGGCGTGGATGCCCGCAAGCGCGGCGAGATCACGCTGATCTATACGCTGGATGTCGAGGTGACCAATGAAGCCGCCGTGCTGAAGCGCTTGCGCGCCGACAAACATGTCATGCCGACACCGGATATGGCTTACCGTTTTGTTGCGCGCGCGCCGGAGTCACTCGGTTCGCGACCGCTGGTGATCGGTGCCGGTCCGTGCGGATTACTTGCCGCGCTGATCCTGGCTCAGATGGGATTCAAGCCGATTGTGCTGGAGCGCGGCAAGGTGGTGCGCGAACGCACCAAGGACACCTGGGCGCTATGGCGCAAGGGCGAGCTGAATCCGGAATCGAATGTGCAGTTTGGCGAAGGCGGCGCCGGCACTTTTTCCGATGGCAAGTTGTACAGCCAGATCAAGGATCCGCAGCACCACGGCCGCAAAGTGCTGGAGGAATTCGTCAAGGCCGGTGCGCCGCCGGAAATTCTCTATGTCAGCAAGCCGCATATCGGCACCTTCAAACTGGTGACGATGGTCGAGCACATGCGCGAAACGATTACTCAACTTGGCGGCGAGATTCGCTTCCAGAGCCGGGTTGTTGATCTGGATATCGAGGCAGGTCAAATCAGGGGAGTGACGTTGGCGGATGGCACGCAGATCGCCGCCGATCATGTCGTGCTGGCGTTGGGCCACAGCGCTCGCGATACCTTCCGCATGCTGCATCAACGCGGCGTCTACATCGAGCCGAAGCCGTTTTCAGTCGGTTTCCGCATCGAGCATCCGCAATCGCTGATCGACCAGTGCCGATTTGGCGATTACGCCGGCAACGCCACCCTCGGCGCCGCCGATTACAAGCTGGTCCATCACGCCGGCAATGGCCGTTCCGCCTACAGTTTCTGCATGTGTCCCGGCGGCACCGTGGTCGCCGCGACCTCGGAAGTCGGCCGCGTGGTGACCAATGGCATGAGCCAGTATTCACGCAATGAACGCAACGCCAACGCGGCGATCGTGGTCGGCATCGAACCGAAAGACTTCGGCGACGATGTCAAAGCCAACCCGCTGGCCGGCATGGATTTTCAACGCCATTGGGAAGAGCGCGCGTTTATCGCTGGCGGTGGCGGCTATCTGGCGCCGGCGCAGAAGGTGGGCGATTTCCTCGCCGGACGGCCCTCAACCGGGCCGGGATCGGTGATTCCGTCCTACACGCCCGGTGTGCACTGGACCGATCTTTCCAGTTGTTTGCCGGACTTTGTGATCGCCACCCTCCGCGAGGCATTGCCGGCATTCGACAAGCAGATCAAGGGCTTTGCGATGGATGACGCGGTACTGACTGGCGTCGAAACCCGCACCTCGGCGCCGATACGCATCACTCGCGGCGATGACTGCCAAAGCCTGAATACGCGTGGCTTGTACCCGGCTGGCGAAGGCGCGGGCTACGCCGGCGGCATCCTGTCGGCCGCTGTTGATGGCATCAAGGTAGCGGAAGCCGTCGCGTTGAGTATGGTTGCCCAGGCGAAGCGCTAGTCATTCAGACGTGAAGAATGAATCTGCCATGGTGATCGTAGGCAGCAGCCGCAGAGAAGGATTTCTGGCGAGCTGAAAAGCCGCCCTTCCCTGATTTGTGAATAGAACAAAGACAGGCCGAGATTCGCTGCGAGTGCCTGCTGGCGTCGATAAATCGACAGCCGCCCCGGGAGTCGCACCATCATGGCGCATAAATGTGCACCATGACCTGCCACAGATCATGGTCAACCTGGTTACGGCACCATTCCGGCTCGATTTGGTCATATTTGTGCCGATTCGTCAGTGGCATGGGCATTGCTAAGTCACAGACAGAGTCCTTTCTTTCTGCAACCTGGAGACCGCCATGAGCCTGTTCAACCAGTACATCGAACGTTATCGCCGTGTCGAAGAGGAATATTCGCTGGAGGAATTCCTCGACATCTGCAAGAAAGACCGCATCGCCTACGCCAGTGCCGCCGAGCGCATGCTGGCGGCGATCGGCGAGCCGGAGTTGGTCGACACTCGGCAGGACTCGCGCCTGTCACGACTGTTTTCCAACAAGGTGATCAAGATTTATCCCGCCTTCAAGGATTTCTACGGCATGGAGGAGACTATCGAGCAGATTGTTTCCTACTTCCGCCACGCCGCGCAGGGACTGGAAGAGAAGAAACAGATTCTGTATCTGCTCGGGCCGGTCGGCGGCGGTAAGTCGTCGCTGGCGGAGAAGCTGAAGCATCTGATGGAAAAAGCGCCGTTTTATGCGATCAAGGATTCGCCGGTGAACGATTCGCCGCTGGCGCTGTTCTCCGCCGACGAGGACGGTGAAATTCTGGAACAGGATTACGGTATTCCACGCCGCTATCTGGGCCGCGTGCTGTCGCCCTGGGCGGTCAAGCGGCTGCATGAATTCAATGGCGACATCACCAAGTTCCGCGTCATCAAACGCTGGCCTTCGGTGCTGGGCCAGATGGGCATCGCCAAGACCGAGCCGGGCGACGAGAACAACCAGGACATTTCGTCCCTGGTCGGCAAGGTGGATATTCGCAAGCTGGAGAAATTCTCCCAGGACGACCCGGACGCCTACAGCTATTCCGGCGGTCTGTGCCTGGCCAACCAGGGCTTGCTGGAGTTCGTCGAGATGTTCAAGGCGCCGATCAAGGTGCTGCACCCGCTGCTGACCGCCACCCAGGAAGGCAACTACAAGGGTACCGAAGGCTTCGGCGCGATCCCGTTCGACGGCGTCGTGCTGGCGCACAGCAACGAGTCGGAATGGACCGCGTTCCGCAACAACAAGAACAACGAAGCCTTCCTCGACCGCATCTACATCGTCAAGGTGCCGTACTGCCTGCGCATCTCCGACGAGGTGAAGATCTACCAGAAGCTGCTGCACCACAGTTCGCTGTCGGAAGCGCCCTGCGCGCCCGGCACCATGGAAATGCTGGCGCAGTTCTCGGTGCTGACCCGACTGAAGGAGCCGGAAAACTCCAGCATCTATTCCAAGATGCGCGTGTATGACGGCGAGAACCTGAAGGACACCGACCCGAAGGCGAAGAGTTATCAGGAGTATCGGGATTTCGCCGGGGTTGACGAAGGCATGAACGGCATTTCCACCCGCTTCGCGTTCAAGATCCTGTCGCGCGTGTTCAACTTCGACCACAGCGAGATCGCCGCCAACCCGGTGCATCTGCTGTACATCCTGGAACAGCAGATCGAACAGGAGCAATTGCCGCCGGAACTGGAGCAGCGCTACGTCGCCTACCTGAAGGAATACCTGGCGCCGCATTACGCCGAGTTCATCGAGAAGGAATTGCAGACCGCCTATCTGGAGTCGTATTCCGAATACGGCCAAAACATCTTCGATCGCTATGTCAGCTTCGCCGACATGTGGATACAGGATCAGGAATACCGCGATTCCGATACCGGCGAAATCCTCGATCGCGGCCAGCTCAACCTCGAACTGGAGAAGATCGAGAAACCGGCCGGCATTGCCAACCCGAAGGACTTCCGCCATGAGGTGGTCAACTTCGTGTTGCGCGCGCGCGCCCAGAACCAGGGCAAGAACCCGGCCTGGACCAGCTACGAGAAACTGCGCGCGGTGATCGAGAAGCGCATGTTCTCCAGCACCGAGGATCTGCTGCCGGTGATCTCGTTCAACGCCAAGGCGTCCAGCGACGA
>CAZUSF010000101.1:5079-6257 GCA_964623355.1 uncultured Thiobacillus sp.
TTCAAGGGGCAAATCCGCAAGGCCGTGACCGAAGCGGTATCCGGCCGCAAGGTAGCCGACCTGGAACGCGGCGAAAAGATATCGATTCCGTCGAAAGACCTGTCGGAACCGATCTTTCACCACGGCCCGGGCGGCCGCCGCACCGGCGTGCATCCGGGCAACCAGGAGTTCGTCAGCGGCGACCGCGTCGATCGGCCGCAGGGTGGTTCCGGCCAGGGCGGCGGCAAGGCTTCGCCGGATGGCGAAGGCATGGATGAATTTGTCTTCGAACTGTCGAAAGAAGAATTCATGGAGTTTTTCTTCGAAGACCTCGCCCTGCCCGATCTGGTCAAGAAGCAGCTCGCCGCCGTGCCGGAAGTGAAGCGTGCCCGCGCCGGCTTCGTCAGCTCCGGCAACCCATCCAACCTGCATGTGGTGCGTTCGATGAAACAGGCCATCGGTCGCCGTCTGGCCATGGCCGCGGGGCCGCGCGAAGCCCTGCGCGAAGCCGAGGAAGCGCTGCAGCAACTGATTACGCTGGGGCGCGGCGAAACGCCCGAGGCGGAGGAATTGCGCGATGAAATCGCCATGCTGAAGGCGCGCGTCGCCGCCGTGCCGTTCATCGACACCTGGGACCTGCGCTACGCCAACCGCGTCGATCAGCCCACACCATCCAGTCAGGCGGTGATGTTCTGCGTGCTGGATGTGTCCGGCTCAATGGATGAAAACCGCAAGAACATCGCCAAGCGCTTTTTCATGTTGCTCTATCTGTTCCTGACCAAGAGCTACGAGCGCATCGAACTGGTGTTCATCCGTCACCACACGGTGGCCAGCGAAGTCGATGAGGAAAATTTCTTCTCGGCCCGCGAAAGCGGCGGCACCGTGGTGTCCAGTGCATTGGAACTGATGCACGACATCATCCGGGAACGCTACCCGAGCGCGGCCTGGAATATCTACGCGGCGCAGGCTTCGGATGGCGACAACTGGGAACAGGATTCGATGCGTTGCCGCGAATTGATCAGCCAGAGCATCCTGCCGTTGGTGCAGTACTACGCCTATGTCGAGATCGAGGCGGAAGAGCCGCAAAGCCTGTGGCACGAATACGCGCGCATCGCGGCGGTCAATCCCCGTTTCGCGATGCAACGCATTCTCGGGCTGGAGGACATCTATCCGGTGTTCCGTGAACTGTTCAAGAAAAA
>CAZUSF010000101.1:6357-8243 GCA_964623355.1 uncultured Thiobacillus sp.
TACAAGCGGCCGGCGAAGCTGTCGCTGGTCAAGGAACAGGCGCGTCAGAGCGAACGCGAGGACTATCTGCAATCGCAGGTCAATGATCTTTGGCGCACGTTGCCGCCGAAAGAGGCTTCCGAGGCGGCCAGGAAGGAACGTCGCTTCCCGGCCGAGCCGCAGGAAAACCTGCTCTATTTCATCGAGAAGAACGCCCCGCGTCTGGAGCCCTGGCAGCGCGAGATTGTGCGCATCGTGCGCAAGATCGCGCAGTATTTTTATCCGCAGCGGCAGACCCAGGTGATGAACGAAGGCTGGGCGACGTTCTGGCATTACACGCTGCTCAACCACCTGTACGAGGAAGGCAAACTCACCGACGGTTTCATGCTGGAGTTCCTGCAAAGCCACACCAACGTGGTCTATCAGCCGCCCTTCCACAGCCGCATGTACAGCGGCATCAACCCCTACGCGCTCGGCTTCGCGATGTTCACCGACCTGCGCCGCATCTGCGAACAGCCCACCGACGAGGACCGCCGCTGGTTCCCGGAACTGGCCGGCAGCGACTGGGTGAAATCGCTCGACTTCGCGATGCGCAACTTCAAGGATGAAAGCTTCATCGCGCAGTATCTGTCGCCCAAGCTGATCCGCGAATTGAAACTGTTCGCCGTGCTGGACGACGACCAGGATGAAAAGCTGGAAATCGCCGCGATTCACGACGATGCCGGCTACCGCAAAGTGCGCCAGATGCTGGCCGAACAATACAACCTGGGCAACCGCGAACCCAACATCCAGATCTACAGCGTCGATGTCTACGGCGACCGCTCGCTGACGCTGCGCCACTTCATGCACAACCGCCGACCGCTGGGTGAAAGCACGCCGGAAATGCTGCGCCATATCGCCCGGCTGTGGGGCTACAACGTGCGTATCGAAAGCGTCGATCAGGATGACAAGGTCAGGATGGTCGGGATTTGCGAGATATGACTCCGGCGCAGCTGGTAATGCTCCTGAAGCAGGTTCATTTCCACCAGGATGCGCAAGGCCGCGACACCGGTCTGCATTCGCTTATTGAGGGATGGAGCCAGTACTGACTGGATTTCAGGCTCAGATTTGTCCGATTGAGCTGACCATCCAGTCCGCAGACCGGCGACAGGACTTACTCAGTCGATGTTCAGAATCAGCAGAGCCGACTGGGTAATACTCGGCATTGTCAGGCGCGTGTCCTGATGCGCAGGGCATCAATGATCGAGGGTTTGAGCAGTTTGGCCCGCCGCTGGCTTCTGGTACAAGAGCGACCATGTCCGCCATCCTTCTCGCCACGCTCAACGCGCGCTACATCCATGCCTCGCTCGGGTTGCGCTATCTCCTCGCCAATCTGGGCGATTTGAGGTCGGAAGCGAACCTCCGCGAATACACCATCAAGCGTCCGGCGCTTGAAATCGTTGAAGATTTACTGAACAGCAAGCCGAACAGCCAACCGCAGATCGTCGGCTTCGGCGTCTACATCTGGAATGTGGTCGAGACGACGCGCGTCGTGGCGATGCTGAAAGCGGTTGCGCCTGAGGTAACGGTGGTGCTGGGCGGGCCGGAAGTCAGTCACGAGACGACGGAGCAGGAGATTGTGGGGCTGGCGGATTACGTCATCACCGGGCCGGGCGAGGTGAGTTTCGCCCAGCTTTGCCAGCAGATTCTGGTGGGGGCTGCCCCGGCCGAAAAGATCATCGCTGGCGAAGTCCACCCCCTCGATCAACTGGTGTTGCCGTATCGCGAATACAGCGACGAGGACATCGCTCACCATTTCATCTATGTCGAGGCTTCGCGCGGTTGTCCGTTCAAGTGCGAGTTCTGTCTGTCGGCGCTGGACAAGACCGCCAAGCCGTTCGAACTGGAACGTTTTCTTGATGAGATGG
>CAZUSF010000102.1:0-1009 GCA_964623355.1 uncultured Thiobacillus sp.
TTTTTCCAGGGCAAGGAAGAAGGGTGGTTCTGGTACAAGGATCCGAAAGAGCGCCCGGTGCCGGTGCCGCCGAAACCGCAGCCGCCGCAACCGGCCAGGCAAAAAGCGGTGGAGCCGCTGTCGGTTGAATGGCTTAAAAAGCAGATGCCGGTGCTGCTGGACCGGGCCATCGACAACCCCACGCGCGAGAACGTCGAGGCCTACCTCTATGCGCAGCGCCTGGCGATGGACAAGTCGCAGCGCTTCGCCGAAATGTCACAGCGGGTGGTGTACTCCGACCCGTTCCTGGATGAGAACAACCGGGTGCCGATCGCCTCCTTCGCCAAGTCGTCGTTCCTCTATGGCATCGACCAGGCTGCGGATGCAGGGCTCAAGCACCTGGCCACCGTGGCCGGACTGTGGGTGTTCTTCGACTCGCGCTGCCAGCATTGCCGAGTCCATGCCGAAACCATCGAGGCGATGCGCAAGAAGCATGGCTTCGTCGTGAAGTACATCTCCCTGGATGGCAAAGGGCTGCCCAACATCCCCGCCTGGGTGCCCGACCTGGGACAGTCCGGAACCCTCAACGTGCGGATGACCCCGACCACCGTGCTGGTAGCACCGCCCAACCATTTCCTGGTCGTCTCGCAAGGCATGATGGCCCAGACACAGATTGAGGAACGCATGCTGGTGGCGGCCGAGAGCGAGGATCTGCTGCCCCGGGAACTGCTCGCCAATGTGCGGCGCTATGACCGGGGGGTGCTCAAGGCGGACGACACCCGAGACGCTGGCGTCAGCGGCCAAGACCCAGCGGAATGGGTGAAGTTGCTCAAGGACAAACTCAAGGGAAGGTATTGACCATGCGGTTCAAAAAACTCACGGCCATCGTGCTGATCGCGACCTATACATCTTCTGCTTCCGCCGGCCTCCAGGACGCCCTCAGCGCCCAAGGCCCGGTCACGATTTTCGCACCGACCGACGAGGCCTTCGCGAAGCTGCCGCCGGAACAGCTCGAGTCGCTGCTGCGCCC
>CAZUSF010000102.1:1019-2617 GCA_964623355.1 uncultured Thiobacillus sp.
TATGACCGGGGGGTGCTCAAGGCTGAAGATACTCGTGCTGCAGGGGCCGACGGAGATGATCCGGTGGCATGGGTAAAACTGCTCAAGGACAAGTTGAAGGGGAGGTATTGACCATGGGTCAAAAAACGCCCTTTGACGGCCATCGCCAAGTGGTTACAGGCAGTGTCCACCTGGCTGCGTGCGCATTGAAATCAAGCGTGCGCAAAAGAATGGATCGAAACCAGTTTTTCCCGGATGCTGGATTCAGCCGTTTTCAGGTCGAAATCTGCCTGCAAATTCAGCCAATACTGCGGCGACTGCTCAAGGGCGCGCCCGAACAGCAAGGCAAGTTCCGCCGTTACCGGGCGCGCGCCCTTGATGACATGCGATATCCGCATCGGCGATACGCCGATTTCGCGTGCAAATCGCGCCTGCGACACCCCCAACTCATCCAGCGTCTCGGCCAGATACTCGCCAGGGTGGATCAGGGGCAAACCGTTGTTGACCATGTTGGATGCTCCTCAGTGGTAATCGACAACTTCGACATCGAAGGCATGAGCGCCCTCGAACCGGAAACAAACTCGCCACTGGCCATTGATGCGAATGCTCCATTGCCCAGCACGATCACCCGAGAGCTTTTCCAGTTGATTGGATGGCGGCAGGCGCAAATCTTCAATCCGGGTTGCGGCATGAATCTGACTCAGACGCATTGCAGCCCGTTTCAGAATTTCGGTCGGCAAACGACGGGACTTCCCAGTGGCGAAGAAGCTTTCCGTTTCGGTGTCAGCGAACGTTTGAATCATAGGCTGAAATGTAAACATTATGTTTATGACTGGCAAGTCAACGCAACTGGAGGCAGCCTAAATGCCAATCAGGCTTAGAAAGTTATACGCCATCGTGCTGATCGCGGCCTATTCGTCCACGGCACTCGCGGGTCTCCAAGACGCCCTGGAGGGCATGTTCATGGCGACCGCGACCACGCCGGCTGCCTATTCCAGCCAGACGCGCGGCGGTTTCGTCGGGGGCGGGGTCGGGGTGCGGATGCCGGTGCGCAATATCAACCTGGTGACGTTCGACCCGCCCCGGTTTTCTGCCGGTTGCGGTGGTATCGACCTCTACGGGGGCTCGTTTTCGTTCATCAACGCGGACCAGCTTGCGGCGCTGTTCCGGCAGATCGCCGCCAACGCCGCCGGCGCACTGTTCAAGCTGGCCATCGACAGCATCAATCCCCAGCTCGGCAAGATCATGGAGGACTTCCAGAACAAGCTCCAGCAGTTGAACAGCATGTTCAAGAACACCTGCCAGATTGCCAACCAGGTGGTGCAGACCTTCGCCAGCCCCGATGCGCGCAGCACCCAGGCCAACAATGCCGCCACGCTGGTGGAGTCTGCAAAGGGTGCGGTGACGGATATTTTTGACAGCATCGGCAAGATATTTTCCTCACCGAACTCGCAGTCTCGGGCCTCCGCAGCGGATAACCCCTCGGGCGGCAATCTGGTCTGGAAGGCGCTGTCACAGACCAACGCGGGGCAGTGGCTGGGCAACCCGGCGGCGGTGGAAGGCAATCTGGTGCGGGCCAACGAGATCATCATGAGCCTGACCGGGACGGTGGTGATGCC
>CAZUSF010000102.1:2717-8221 GCA_964623355.1 uncultured Thiobacillus sp.
ATCTGGTGCGGGCCAACGAGATCATCATGAGCCTGACCGGGACGGTGGTGATGCCGGGGAGTCAGGCGGATACGACCGATGCGGCCACCGGCAAGGTGAAGCCGGAAACCGGGACAGTGTTCGCGTCGACCCTGACCTTGGCTGATCTCAGGGAAGGTTCGACTGCGGGGACACGCGTTTTGCAAATTCTGTCTTGCGGTGGCGATGCGGATTGCATGGCGCCGAGTTCAGCCACCATTGCCTTCGATGGCACTGTGGGGCATGTGAACAAGGTGCTGTTCGGAGATCCGACAGGGGCGAATGCGGGCGCCCAGTCCGACTCCCTGATCAGTAACCTGAAGTCCTGCACGACGGCCACCTGTTTTACCGCAGCGCAACGCAGTTTCATCAATGCAGTGAGCGTGCCCACGCTCAAGCTGTTGCGGGATGTACAGCATTCCCCCGGCGCGGTGGAAGCCGTGGCCATTCAGCTGGTTCCCGTGATCGCGGACGAACTGGCGATCCGGCTGGGTGAGGCGGCCATCACTGCCACCAAGCAGACCTTTTCGGGCGTGAAGAATGTGACGCGCCCCCCCGAGATGGATCAAGCCATCGCCTCCCTTGAACAGGAAGTGATGGGGTTGCGCTTGGCACTCGCGAACCAGACCGATCGTGTCCTGGCCGCCAAGGAGTACGCCAAGATGGTCACCGCCTCGAACCCGGCCATCATGGTGGCTGCGCCCACGCGATGAATTACTTCAAGAATGCAGGCTTGGCAGGAATGATTGTGGAGTCGCCCTGGATCGGGCTGTCGGTTCTGCTGGATGTCACCAGTGTCACCACCTGGGCGAGGAGACATCTTGCCCGGGGCGTGGCGGCTTCTGCCAAGTCACCCGATCCATTGAGAGCACCCAGTACGGCTTGCAGCTTTGGCAGGATGGGCACTTGGGAGACGGGCTTTGCCGCATTGAAATCCATTGCTACATTCCGATCAAAGATCGGTTCAGCCCTGCCTTGGATGTTCAGCTCAGATATGGGCCAGATCAACATGCAACTTCAATCCAAGCGCCTTGATCACTTTCATGATGGTGGTGAACTCCGGGTTGCCTTCTGCGGACAGGGCCTTGTAAAGCCCCTCGCGGGTCAAACCGGTATCGTGGGCAAGCTGGGTCATGCCACGTGCGCGAGCGATGTCGCCCAACGCGGCGCGGATCAGGCTGCCGTCGCCTGGGTCTTCCTCAAAGCATGCCTCGAAATAGAGAGACATGTCTTCATCGGTCTTCAGATCGTCCGCTGCATCCCAGCGGGAGAATTTCTCAGCCATGTTTCACTCCTTCCATTCTTCCGCAATCGATATGGCGCGTTCGATGTCTGCATCCTGCGTCCGCTTGTCGCCACCGGCCAGGAGCACGATCACCAGCGGGCCGCGCCGTATGAAATACACCCGATAACCGGGGCCGTAGTCGATTCGCAACTCGCTGACGCCTGCGCGCACCGGTTTCACATCACCAGGGTTGCCCCCAGCCAATCGACGAATGCGGGCATTGATCCGGGCCAGTGCCTGTCGATCCTTGATGCCATCCCGCCAGCGCTTGAAGGTCTCACTTTGAATGATCTCGGACATGGCTCAAAAGTAGCCTGTGGATCCCTTATCGTCAATCATGGTTTACAAAATGTTGGGGGTAAGGGGGAGGGAATGGCAATCACAAACCAGAAAGGGAAGTAACCCGTGGAAGTCACCATCTACGTCCTCGGCGACCTGGGTACTTTCCGGGCCGTGTTGCAAGCACTGGCGATGTTGTTCGCCGACCCTATTCTGTCCAACAACGGTACGCTGGGCATCGGCAGTGCAGCAGGGCTGGGGTTGCTCATCACCCTGTTGTGGGTCGTGGCGCAAGGCGTGCTGGCGCCAATGGGTCAAGGCAAGGGATTCAATCCGGCCATTGTCCTGATCCTGCTGGTGACCTATTTCGCACTGGCGGTGCCCAAGGCCCGCGTGCAACTGGAGGACATCTACACCGGCACGGTGACCGCCGTGGACGGTGTTCCCATCGGCATCGCCTATCCGGGAGCCGTGATTTCAACCATCACCCGCAACATCACCACCAAGGTGGAAACGGCGTTTTCCGGGGTCGATGGCAACTACATCAGCTTGTCGGCACAGGGCTATGCCAGCCCGTTGCGGCTCCTGCTGGCCATGCGCAAGGGGGTGGCGAATTTCGATCCCTACCTGGAAGCCAATCTCAAGACGTTCATTGTCGACTGCGTCGTGGGGTCGACCGCCTTCAAACCGGGCGATTTCGCCAAGAGCCAGCACGCGATCAGCTACATCACGACCAATTACCGTGATGGCCTGTCTGTTTACTTCAGCCCGGTCAATCCACAGGGGATCGCCAGTGCTTGTGCGGAGAGCGCCCCCCTGATTGCGGCGGCAGCCGGCAACTTCGTCACTGGTACTCCGATGACACGTCTGCTCAATGCCAACATGTCCGTGCGAGCGACACCGAATACCGCCACAGCGGGCCAATGGACTGCACCGGATATTGAAACCGTTCACGCCAACACCGTGACAACGGCCTTTGGCGCGGCGCAGTCGGCCACCGAATTCATGGAGAACGCACTGTTCACGGGGATCATTACCGATGCCTATAACTGCGCCGGGGCGAGCACTGACATCCAGGCCATGCGCCAATGCACGATCACGCTGACGCAGGCCTCGGAGCAATGGAAAACGGATGCAACCGCAGGCGGCTCTTTTTTCCAGAAAACCATGATCCCCAGCATGAACATCCTGCTGCTGCTCTTCTACGCCTTCGCGCCAATGATGTTCATCTTCATCATGATGGCGGGGTGGCATGGACTAAACGTGCTGACGAAGTATCTGATCTTCGGCGTGTGGACGCAGACCTGGCTGCCGTTCGCGGCCATCATCAATTACATCATCCAGGTCCAGACGGTGGATGAACTCAGGCGGATCGCGGTGGCCAGCACGGATGCCGCTGGCAAAGCGTTGACTCCAGCCGTGCATGTCCCGTTCTACGAAGTGCTTTCCACCAAGCTCGCCGTGGCATCCGAAATGCTGGCGGCCACACCGCTGATAACCCTGGCGTTGATGACCGGCTCGGTATTTGGCCTGGTGAGCATGGCGCAGCGGATGAGTGGTCGGGACCATGTGAACCAGAAGCAGGCCAGCCCGGATCTCCATCAGCCAGCGCCGGTGAGCATGGGCAAGCCGCAATTCTCGGGCATCGGGGGGAGGGCGGTGGGCGGCATGGCGCAGAACCCTGGCTGGTCGGGAAGTATCGGGAGTGTGCGCGGCCATGCCATGGAAAGCGCACGCGGTGAGGTGGAAAGCGCCAGCCGTCAGCTCACCGAGCAGTCCATGAAAATGCTCAAGGCGGGCAGTTCCCAGGGCGTGAATGTGAAATCCGCAACGCAGCACATGGATGAGATCGGGGTGACCCGGGGGTCGAGTTTCCAGGCAATGGAAAACAAGTTCGCTGAATCTGGGCGTGACATGGGGATGAGTGCGGAGCAGTCGAAGGAGTTTGGCAGGCAGGCGGCGGTTGCTGCATCGGTGGGGGTGCAAACGCCTTTCGCCGGCATGAAAGGTGAGTTTAGGGCACATGGAAAAGACGTCAGCGCTGACAAGCTTCAACAAGCCTACAAGGAAGCAATGGGGGATGGTGTGACACGCCAGCATACCGAGCAGGTGCAGCGTCAGATTGCAGAAAAGACCACCGACACCAAGGGTTTCGAGAAATTATTCGGGCGGACGTTGAGCAGCGAGGAAGCCCAAAGCTGGCAGGAAGCGAAGACCCGGCAGCAGCAGGTTCAAGACAGCTTCAGAGCGATGGAAACGGCATCGTCTTCGTTCAACGGCAACAACACCATTGGCGGCGAGCAGATCGCCAATGCGATCAAGGAGGATCGTGGTCATGTGCGGGGTGACCTGGTGAAAGCCGAGCGATTGATGGGAGACGCCATAGGCGACGACAAGTGGCAGGGGTTCATGAACCAGGCGGAGGGTTATGTGCGTACATCGCAATATGAAAGCACCCTGATGGGGGGTGAACGCCAGGATGCCATCCGCTTCCATGCGCTGCGCATGGCGTCACAAAGCGGCGACAGGGCTGCGAAATCAGTCGCGGATGGGCATTTTCTGGGCGCTGCTGCTCGCATCGCCGGGGAGAGCACGGAAGTGGCAGCCAGAGTCGCTCAGGTTCAGCCCTTGCCACTTGGACTGGATGTTCAGGGGCCGAGTACGGAGACTGAATTCAAGGCGGTTGCAGCTGGTTCGGCAGCAGAGGCTTTGGCGAGTGGGACACAAGGAAGAGTGGATGCGGCCATCGCCAAGGGTGGACCGCCGGGGACAAAAGCAGCCGCCCCAGGCTACAACGTGGAATACAACAGGGGAATCGAGGCAGTTGGAAAGCATGCCAGGCAGATGGAGAAGCTCAATTCACTGAAGGGGGCGAAGGGCAGGGAGGAGATGCGGCAGGATGTGAATGCCGGGAGTATGGGTGGGCGACAGGCTGAAGGTTTGCTGGGTGAAGCAGGCGCGGAATCTGTGCGCAAGTCCACGGGTCTTGCTGGTCGTGACAAGGAATCGGTGGAGCGCGGTAGCGTTTTGCCGCCGGGGAAGAATCAGTAGCGTTTGACTACTGTTGCATGTCGTTATAGGTTGATGCCGCAAGGTCAATCGCGGACATTGCCTGCATCGTGATGAGGTGTGGATACAGCGGAGGTAAATAACATGGAAATGCTGAAGAATCTGATGGTGGGGTTGCTGGCCGGAGATTTGGTCCTGTGGTCAATGGTCTTGATTGTGGTTCTGGTCACTTGGGTGGTGGCTGATGCTGCCATCCTGACCCTGAGAAAACCGAAAAGGACAGTTCTTGAACAAGAAAAAGCGCGCATGGAACATCGTCGTAGCTTACGTGAGGACGTTATCCATTCAGACTGGTTTGGAAATCGTTGGCATTCGATTTGCGACGACTGATGGACCAAAGGCTAGGATGCATGTTCGTGCTAGATATGCCCGCCTTTTCGGCAGTTGATAACTCTGTCATCGTGATTTTGGCGATATTTATCTGAGCGAATCTGGAAGCATGCTGACCTGGATCATAGCCACCCTCGTATTCATCGCCCTCGTGGCTTTCCCGCCATCACGATCAGTGCTGGCCTGGATTCTGGATATCCCCGGGAAACTGCTCTTTCAATGGGCGATGTTCCTGGTGATGCGACTGTTCCAGGCGCACTTTGTTGTTTTGAAGAACCTTGTCATGCCGCGTGCGGCGATCTTTCCAACACTCAAAAGTGATGACAGGGTCAGGAAGGATTGATCGCTTTTTCCTTACGCGGAAATGCCTGACTGAGGCATTTCCAAATCGAATCCGGCCCTGATTTTGTCAACAAGAGCCGTTCTGCCTGTATCTTTACGCTGTCGTACCACCATCCAACCCAGAAAAAAGGAGAAGCATCTTGAACAAAGCCGAACTCATCGAATCCATCGCCACCAAGGC
>CAZUSF010000103.1:0-8175 GCA_964623355.1 uncultured Thiobacillus sp.
GATTCAACCTCTGCCACGATGGGGATCGAGAAATTGGGCTACGAGCCTGACCAGCTCAAATTGTTGGTCGATGCAGTGCAACGTCCCTATGGCATGGTGCTGGTGACCGGCCCGACCGGTTCCGGCAAGACCGTTTCGCTTTATGCCTGTCTGAATATCCTGAACAAACCCGATGTGAATATTGCTACGGTTGAAGATCCGGTTGAAATCCAGTTGCCAGGTATCAATCAGGTCAACGTCAACGAGAAAGCCGGACTCGATTTTGCCGCCGCCATGAAGGCTTTCCTGCGCCAGGATCCGGACATCATCATGGTTGGCGAGATACGCGACCACGAAACCGGTGATATTGCGATCAAGGCAGCCCAAACCGGTCACATGGTGTTGTCGACTTTACACACCAACGATGCACCCGCAACGCTGACACGTCTGATCAATATGGGTATTCCCAGCTATAACGTGGCGGCTTCCGTGCAATTGATCACGGCGCAGCGTCTTGGGCGCAAGCTTTGCAATAACTGCAAGAAGCCGATTGATATTCCGCCGGAAGCTTTGCTCAATGCCGGGTTTTCCGAGTCGGATCTGGATGGCTCATGGCAGCCTTACGGTGCGGTTGGTTGCGATACTTGCAAGCAAACCGGATACAAGGGGCGTTTGGGGATCTATCAAGTTATGCCGATCAGCGAGGAAATCAATCGTATTATTTTGAAAAACGGCACGGCTATAGACATCGAACAACAAGCCAAGCGAGATGGTGTTCTCAACCTTCGCGAGGCGGGTTTGCTCAAAGTAAAACAAGGCCTCACCACCCTCGAAGAGGTGTTGGCGGTGACCAACGTATAACGATCAAGAGGATAAAACTCCATGGCGGTGGCCCGAGCAGCACCTGTTGCAGCGACCAAGCAAGTTCCTTATGTCTGGCAGGGCACTGATAAGCTTGGAAAGAAGATCAAGGGTGAAATGCTCGCGCCGGGTGAGGCGTTTGTGCGTCAGTCCTTGCGGCGGCAAGGCATCAATGTGGTCAAAGTCGGTAAACAGGGAATGTTCAAACGGGGTGGAACGATCACCTCGAAGGACATCGCCTTGTTCACTCGTCAGCTGTCAACCATGTTGAAGGCGGGCGTGCCTTTGTTGCAAGCTTTCGATATTTCCGCCCGTAGCCATTCAAACCCTGCGTTGCAACGTCTCCTGGGAGATATCAAGAGTGACGTGGAAACCGGCTCCAGCATGAGCGTTGCCTTCCGTAAGTACCCGAAGTACTTTGACGGTCTGTATTGCAACCTGGTCTATGCCGGCGAACAGGCCGGTATTCTGGATACCGTGCTGGATCGCATCGCGTCTTACCAGGAAAAAATGCTGGCTATCCAGGGCAAGATCAAATCGGCGCTGTTCTATCCGGCCATCGTGTTGACCGTGGCGTTCATCATTACTGCCGGCATCATGTTGTTCGTGATTCCCGCGTTCAAGGATCTTTACGGAAAATCTGGCGCCGATCTGCCTGCGCTGACCATGTTGGTGATGGGTATTTCGGATGCTTTCGTGAATTACTGGTACCTGATCTTCGGTGGAATCGGGTTGACGGTTTTTCTCGTTTTGCGCGCCTGGAAACAGTCGCCTGCTTTCCGAAACAAGATGGATTACCTCATTCTGAAAGTCCCGGTGTTCGGGCCATTGATCGAAAAGGCCACGGTTTCACGCTGGGCGCGAACCTTTTCGTCGATGTTCTCCGCCGGCGTGCCGATGGTTGAAGCATTGGATTCGGTTGCTGGCGCGGCCGGAAACAATGTCTTCATGGAAGCCACAATGAAGATCAAGACCGAGGTTTCCACCGGTTCCAGCCTGGCGGTATGTCTCCAGAGTTCTGGCGTGTTTCCCAATATGCTGATTCAGATGGTGTCGATTGGCGAGGAGTCGGGCGCGCTCGATTCCATGCTTTCGAAAGTGGCGGATTACTACGAACGAGAAGTGGATGACGCTGTGGCCGGCATTTCCAGTTTGATGGAACCGTTCATCATGGTGATTCTGGGTACGTTGATCGGTGGCATCGTGATCGCCATGTATCTGCCAATCTTCAAGATGGGATCGGTTGTCTGATTTCTGATCTTGCGTTGATATTTTCAGTCTCTCCCATGCTCCAACTGCTAGACGCGCAGCCTGGAGTGTTTGTCGCGCTGGCAATCCTGCTTGGTTTGCTGGTGGGCAGTTTTCTCAATGTGGTGATCCATCGTTTGCCACATATGATGCAGCGTGACTGGCGAGAGCAATGCGCCTGGATTAGTGGCCATACGGTTGAGGAAGAACCGCCTTATAACCTGGTTCTTCCGCGCTCTGCGTGTCCATCCTGTAAACATCAGATCACGTGGTTTGAAAATATTCCCGTGTTGAGTTGGCTTGCCCTGCGCGGTCGATGTTCCGAATGCGGCGCGTCGATATCAAAGCGTTATCCGTTGGTGGAAAGCCTGACTGGCGTGCTGTTTGGATATGCCGCATGGCGTTGGGGCGTTGGCATGCAAACGGTGTTGATCTGGGGCTTGCTGGCCAGTTTGATCGCATTGAGCTTTATTGATCTGGACACTCAGTTGTTGCCGGACAGTATTACCCTGCCATTGCTGTGGGTTGGTTTACTGGTCAATTTGAACGCGGTTTTCTGCCCGCTCGATGAGGCAGTGATCGGCGCCGTTGCAGGCTATCTTTCGCTCTGGTCGGTCTATCACCTGTTCAAAATCTTGACCGGCAAGGAAGGCATGGGGTTCGGGGATTTCAAGTTGCTGGCTGCGCTCGGGGCGTGGCTGGGCTGGAAAATGATCCTGCCCATCGTATTGGCAGCCAGTTTTGCTGGTGCACTGATCGGGATTGCGATGATTGTTTTTGCTGGTAGAGATCGCGCCAAACCAATGCCTTTCGGGCCCTGGCTTGCGCTTGGCGGACTGGTTGCCCTGTTCTGGGGCGACACCCTGTTGCAACTCTGGTTGGGATGAAGTCCAAGGTTTTTTGCATTGGCCTGACAGGCGGCATTGGCAGCGGCAAAAGCACAGTAGCCGACCGCTTTGCGCAATTGGGAGCGGCAATCATCGATACCGATGTCATTGCGCATGAACTGACCGGGCCTGATGGGCGTGCCATGCCGGCGATCATTGCATGTTTCGGTAGCGACATCGCCAACAGCGCTGGTGCGATGGATCGGGCGGCGATGCGCAGTCGTGTATTTTCCGACCCTGAGGCGCGGCGAAAACTTGAAGCAATTTTGCATCCGATGATTCGGGCGGAGTCAGCACTCAGGCTCCAGGCTGTAACTGCAC
The DNA here is from genome assembly GCA_964623355.1 of uncultured Thiobacillus sp. Taxonomy (GTDB): domain Bacteria; phylum Pseudomonadota; class Gammaproteobacteria; order Burkholderiales; family Thiobacillaceae; genus PFJX01. Next base: position 3,297 of record CAZUSF010000103.1, read on the forward strand.
CTTATGCCCTGCTTGTTGTGCCGTTGTTGGTGGAAAACCTGGCTTCATATCAGCACTTGCTGAATCGCATCGCCGTGGTTGATTGCGAAGAACCTCAACAACTTGCGCGCATCGCTTCGCGCTCAGGGCTGAGTTTGCAGCAGGCCAAATCTATTCTGGCTGCCCAGGCCAGCCAGGCTTCTCGTCTTCAAATTGCAGATGATGTGATCGAAAATCGGGGTGATCTCACGGGTCTGGATGATCAAATTCAGCGATTGCATCAGAAGTATTTGACACTTGCGGCAGCGTCAACTTGAAAGCGTTAAAACAATTCATTGCACTAAACCGGGGCAATCCTGCAAAATCGCTTCTTATTCAAGCTCTTGCGCTGAATTTCTCATCCAACTCGTCGGATTGACCTGGTGACTGTCTACGAATTTCCTTTAAGCGAACGAATCCGTACCTGGTTGCGGCTGGAAGACCTGTTCGACAAGGCCCTGTTTTTTATCCGGGCGGATGATGCACGTTCACACCACGCGGCCTTGCTTGGTATCTTCGAGATTGTTGATGTAACGACTCGGTCCGAGATGAAAAGCGAACTGATTCAAGAGCTTGATCGACAAAAATCGAGCCTAGAGGCGTTGCGCGCCAACCCCGCTGTTGATTCCGTTCGTCTGCATGAGATTCTGGCGCGGATTACTTCTGCTCTGGCGGAAGTCCATGCCATGACTGGCAAGATTGGTCAGCATGTCAGAGATAATGAATGGCTGGCGGGTATCAAGGGCCGAGCTGGTATTCCCGGTGGTGCGTGTAGTTTCGATCTGCCGGTTTACCATTACTGGCTGAGTCAGTCCGCCTCGATGCGCAACGCCGATCTGATGGGATGGCTGCGCCCGTTACTGCCCCTCAAGACCGCAGTGGATGTCGTGTTGCGGATATTGCGAGACAGTGGCCATGTCAGTCAGCACACCGCTGTGCAGGGAATGTTCCAACTTATGCTAGGTGGGCGAACTGCACATTTATTGCGGGTTGCCCTGGATGCATCTTGTGCGCCGGAAGTCAGTGCCAACAAGTACGCTCTGAATATTCGTTTGCTGAGTCCGGATACAGTACAAAAACCACGCCCGTGCGAGCAGGATGTGGTTTTTGAACTGACCTTCTGTAGCCTTTAAAGTCAGCTTGCTAACTGAGCGGGGCTTTCGCCCCGCCCTGGCTAATCCAGCTTCGAAAGATTGGTGTTGCGAAGCAGATTCAGCTTGGCGCTGAGCGGTTGGGCATGTGCCATGAACTCGGCCTTGTAACGTCTATCCAGTGGATAGGCGGTCGGCAGCTTCATCGCCAGTGGATTTTGCTGTACACCATTGATCCGGAACTCATAGTGCAGATGTGGGCCGCTCGCCAGACCCGTTGCGCCGACATAGCCAATCAACTGACCTTGACTGACTTTGCTGCCACGTTTGATGCCTTTGCCGAAGCGGGAAAGGTGACCATAAGCAGTACTGTAAGGTGGTTGGTGATTGAGTACCACCAGATTGCCGTAACCCCCTTGCTTGCCGACAAAGCTGACAACCGAATCAGCTACCGCGCGGACCGGTGTTCCAGTTGGCGCGGCATAATCGATACCCTTGTGGGCACGCCAGATTTGCAGTACTGGATGCAAACGACCCGACGTGAAACCCGAGGATATGCGGTCGAACGGCATGGGGGACTTCAGGAAGGCTTTCTTCAAGCTGATCCCTTCGGCGTTGTAATAGCCGTCGCGACCCTGCGGGTCTTTAAAGTAGATCGCCTGATAAGTTTGGTTCTGGTTGGTGAACTCTGCAGCCATTAAACGGCCGGTTCGGATCAGTCTGTTATCGAAGTAAAACGCTTCGTACACGACAGAAAAATGGTCGCCACGGCGCAAATCCTTATGGAAGTCGATATCGCCGGAGAACGCCTCCGCCAATTCTGAGGCGATCCGGTCAGGCACATCCGCCGCGTCCATAGCACCAAAGAGCGAGTTCTGAATTTTGCCGGAGCGTATTACCGGTCGCATCTCGGCTTGTATCGTCTGTTCAGTGAATTGAAAAATCTCATTACTGCGGGTGGCGCTGACCAAACTCGCGTCAGATACCAGATAGCGCAACAACATCAGACGGCCGCTGGAACTCACTCTGGCCAAAACACTTCTGCCCGGAGTCAGGCCGCTGATCATGCCTGACTGACGCGCGGCGGCGATAAAGGCTTGTCGATCTTCCGCATTGACTCCCAGTCTTTGCAGCAGATTGGGCAGGGTTTCACCGCGTCCAATTCGTTCTTCGCGCCAGAAATCGAAAACACCGCTATCGCTTGCTTCCACTTCTGGTACAGCTACTGTTTCCACTATTGTTTCATGCGCGATACTTTCGGTTGTTGTCTCGGGGGCAATACCGAAAGCGGCGACTACGCCGAGAAATGGCAACGTGGCGAGTGCCAGGAAAATCCGTTTTTTAAGCAGATTTGGTGAAATATTCATAGCTGGGAGACTCCCTTAAAAGCTTCTGAAGAGTAACAGTTTTACTTATCGGCACAAAGCGGCAAGTACTTGAGGCTAAAGTAAATGTTTGCATTGCCGTTATAAAAAAGAGATTTGAACTCATATTCTGATTTATGCCCCAACCCAACGAACAGATCGTTTTGCAACGTATTCAGACTGAGATGGACCGTTATTTGCTTGAGCATGACGCGCCCGAGGAAGTTCTCGGTTTTCTGCATCACCATTGGGCGCGTTTGCTGACGGGTATCTTCATGGTCAAGGGTAATCAACATCCCGACTGGATCGCCGGTTGGGACGTGGTGAATGCCTTGTTGTGGAGTTTGGCGCCAAAAGGCTCGCGTGATGAAACCCAGAAAATGCTGCAAATGTTGCCCACCTTGCTTGCCCGCCTGCATGAAGGTTGTGCAGCTTTGACGATTGCCATTCCTGAGCGTGACGCCATGTTTTCACGCCTCGCGATGATGCATGCGGCAGTGGCGCGCGCGGGTCTGCATTGCGGCAATGAGCCGGAAAAAGGGCTCACGAATATTGCCCAGGCTTCGCGGCTGGATGACCACGCCGATTTGTCCAAGCTTAATCCACCTCGGAGAGAGACGATCGAGTTTGCTGCCCCACCCGCATTAGGGGCGGCAATGCCGATGCCGGAACTGAAAATTGGTGATCGGGTGCATTTTCGGCAGGGTATTCAGGCTCGTACGTTGTCTCTTAACTGGGTCAGTCCCGCCGGTGGTATGTATCTTTTTGGCAATGATCAAGGGCTGGACGCAATCACATTGACCCGCGCTCGCTTGACTGAACGCTTTGTGCAGGGCCATGCGGTTTTGGTTTCCGATTAAGTCTTGAAACTATAGTTGACTGCGTCAACTACGAATTGCTGCTTCAACGATGAATGCACCGATGTTGCTCATGGCAACCGAAGGCTATTCAGATGCCACCGCCTCGGCTTCCCAACCGCCACCCATCGCCTTGAACAAATTCGCTGTCGCTATGAGTTGCGCGTACCGGGCTTCGATGCTCCCTTGCTCGGCCTGGAACAGGTTGCGGCGTGCATCGAGGACTTCCAGGTAATTGGAAACGCCGTTCTGAAACCGAAGATCAGCCAGTTCGGCGGCGCGTTTCAGGGCTTTGGTTCGATCCGCCTCGGCGATGCCGGTTTCGCGCGCTTGCCGATGTGAGATCAGGGCATCAAAGACTTCCTTGAAGGCGGTCTGAACGGCCTGTTCATAGGCAATCAAGGCTTGATCCTGGCGAGCGCCGGCGGCATTGACCGCCGCTTCGGTGCGACCGGCATTGAAGATCGTCTGGCTGATGCCTACCGCCAGGCCCCAGATGTTGGCCGGGCTGCTAAACAGATCAGACAGTGCCTTGCTTTCGGAGCCCAGATGGGCAGTCAGCGACAGATTTGGATAGATCGCCGCGCCGGCTTCGCGGATACGCGCCTGGCTGCTCAGTAGTTTCTGTTCCGCCTGACGCAGGTCGGGGCGGCGCAACAGTAGATCGGAAGGCAAACCGGACGGAATGGCGGGCGGTAAAGCAAGCTGGAACAGGCCGGCGCCGCGTGTGACGGAAGCCTGCATCAGGGCGCGCGGGTCGCGGCCCAACAAAACCGCCAGCGCAAGTTCCTGCTGTCTTACCTGTTGAGCGAGCTGAGCCAGGCTGACTTCGATGCTGGCCGCTTCGGCTTCGGCCTGGCGCAAGAGCAGTTCCGACGAGACACCGCCTTCAAAACGCAAACGCTGCAGTTTCACTGCTTCGTGCCGGTTGGCCAGCGTGTCTTGCGCCAGCTTCAGGTTGGCGTCGAGCGCGGCGAGTCCAAAGTAACTTTGCGCCACCGCGCTGGTCAGGCTGGATTGAATGCCGTGGCGGGCGAACTCGGTCGCCAGCAGATCGGCGCGTGCCGCCGCGCTGGCTTCGCGGTAGCGGCCCCAGAGATCGACTTCCCAGGCGGCGCGCAGATCGAGCTTGAAGTTGCTGCTGGTGAGCTCGGATCCGGCTGGCATATTGCCTTTGCCGGTGACGCGCGAGCGTCCGATATTGCCGTCGATGCCGACTTCCGGGTAACGGTTGGACTCGGTCAGGCCCAGGTTGGCGCGCACTTCCTCGATCCGCGCTGCGGCCAAGGACAGATCGCGGTTATGCGCCAGCGCTTCCGCCATCAACGCATCCAGCGCCGGGTCGTTGTAGGCTTTCCACCAGTCGGCGGCCAAGTTTTCTGCAACCTGGCCGCTTTCGGTCGGCCAGGCTGTCGGAAAGTCAGGTTTGATCTGCTTCATCGGCGGCAACGTCACGCAGCCCGCCAGCGCCAATAAAGATATGAGAATCAGACTGTTACGCATGGTCGTCTCCATGCACGGCAGCGCCGTGATAACGAATCGGGCCTGG
>CAZUSF010000104.1:0-8130 GCA_964623355.1 uncultured Thiobacillus sp.
CCGATCTGACGCTGCCCGACGACATCGTCAAAATCCGTGCCGCAGCCCGCGATTTCGACATCAACGTATTGATCAACAACGCCGGTATCAATGCTTTTGGCCTGTTCGAAAACCACGACTGGCCGGAGATCGAGCGGGTCATCGCCACCAATCTGCTCGCCCCCATGCATCTGACGCATGCCCTGCTGCCCTGGCTGAAAGAGCAGGACCAAGCCGCCATCGTCAACATCGGCTCCACTTTCGGCAGCCTGCCGTTTCCCGGTTTCACCGCCTACTCCAGCGCCAAGGCCGGCCTGCGCGGGTTTTCCCAGGCACTGCGCAGGGAGTTGGCGGATAGCCAGGTCGAAGTGGTGCATGTCGCGCCGCGCGCCATCACCACCGCATTGAACACCGACGCGGTGAATGCGCTGAACCGGGAACTGGGCAGTGAGTCGGACAGCCCGGAATCCGCCGCCCGCCAGATCGTCGCGGCACTGCGCGCCGGTCGTGGCGAACGCCATTTCGGTTTCCCCGAACGTCTGTTTGCCTGGCTCAACGGCTGTGCGCCGGGTCTGATCGACCAGGCGTTGAAAGCCAAACTGGCCATCGTCAAGCGGCATGTTTGAAGCCACCCTATCGAAACTGAAGCAAGGAACCCGCATGAAAAAACTTACCCTCGCCCTGTTATTCACCAGCTTGTTCGCCAGCCTGAGCAGCCCCGTTTTTGCCAACCCGGCAGAAGAGTCCATCCGCCCGATTCAGGATCAATGGGCGGAAATCAAATATCGCGTACCGGAAAAACAGCAGGCGGTGCGCTATCACGCGCTGGCGGAACAAGCCGGCCAACTGGCGGCGGCGCAGCCAAGCCATGCCGAAGCCCTGATCTGGCAAGGCATTGCGTTATCCAGCGAAGCCGGCGCCAAGGGCGGTCTCGGCGCCTTGTCGATCGCCAAGGCGGCAAAGAAGCAACTTGAGGCCGCCATCAAACTGAATGGCGATGCCCTGCATGGCTCCGCGTATACCAGCCTGGGCACGTTGTATTTCAAAGTTCCCGGCTGGCCAATCGGTTTTGGCGACAAGGCAAAGGCCGAAGAATTGCTGAAAAAAGCATTAGCGATCAATCCGGCAGGGATTGATCCAAACTTCTTCTACGCCGACTATCTGGCCGGGCGCGAGCGCTATGCCGAGGCTCTGCGTCATCTGGAAACCGCGCTCAAGGCAGCGCCGCGTGCCGGCCGCGAAGTCGCGGACTCCGGCCGGCGGCAGGAAATTCAGGCCTTGATCGCCAAGGTCAAGAAAGACATGGAGTAACAACGCGTGCGTGTATTGCTGGTGGAAGACGATCCGCTGCTCGGCGACGGCGTGCGCGCCGGGCTGAAGTTGGCCGACTATGCGGTGGACTGGGTGCGCGACGGCGAAGCCGGACGTCTGGCCTTGCTCGACCAGACCTATGACGCCTGCGTGCTCGATCTCGGTCTGCCGCGCCGTGATGGTTTATCCCTGCTGAAGGATTTGCGCGGCCGCGGCAATGCCACGCCGGTGCTGATTCTCACCGCCCGCGATACCAGCGCCGACAAGGTCTCCGGCCTCGATGCCGGCGCGGATGATTACCTGGTCAAGCCATTCGATCTGGCCGAATTGCAGGCGCGTCTGCGCGCCCTGATCCGGCGTGCCGGCGGCGCATCGACGCCGACGTTGAGCCATGCCGGCGTGGTGCTCGACCCAGCCGCCAAACGGGTCAGCCTGGATGGCCAGCCTATCACCCTGTCAGCACGCGAATTCGCGCTGCTGCACGACCTGCTCAGCCACAAGAACCGGATTCGCGCCCGCAGCGAACTGGAAGAAAGTCTTTACGCATGGGGCGAGGAAGTGGAAAGCAACACGGTCGAGGTGTACATCCACCATCTGCGCAAGAAATTCGGCGCCGAATTCATCCGCACCGTGCGCGGACTCGGCTACCTGGTGGGAGAAGCCGGGTGATTCGCCTGCACTCCCTACGTGCGCGTTTATTGCTCACTGTTTCGATTGCCACGTTGCTGGTCTGGGGCGCTGCCGGCGTCGCGAGCTACGACCAGGCATTGCACGAAGCCGATGAACTGATGGACGGCCAGCTAGCGCAGTCGGCCAAATTGTTGATGGCGCAGGTGCTGCACGAAGCGGATGAACTCGAAGCCAAAGGGATGTCTGCGGCGCATCCGACCGAAATCACGCAAAACCTCGACTACGATGCCAGCCACCCGTACGAGCAGCATCTGGAATTCCGCGTCCTGAACCGGAATGGGCTTCTGCTGCTGCGTTCCGCCCAGGCGCCGGAAATGGGTGCGCCCACGCCAGACCGCGAAATCGCCACTTACCGCGACATCGAACATGCAGACCAGCCCTGGCGTCAACTCTCGCTGCGCTCGCCTGACGGCGACTATCTTGTGCAGATCGCACACCCAATCCAGGAACGCGAACGTGTTGGCCTGGAAGTCGCCAGCCAGGTCGCGCTGCCGATCCTCCTGGCCCTGCCGATCCTGGCTTTGCTGGTGTACTTTTCCGTGCGCAGCAGCCTGAAACCGCTGGAAGAACTCGCCGCCGATGTCGCCGCGCGTTCGCCGGACAACCTCGAAGTCCTGTCCGAGCCACAAACCCTGCGCGAGACGCAACCGCTGGTGGCGGCGCTGAACCGCTTGCTCTCACGCTTGGCGGCAACGCTGGACAACGAACGCCGCTTTACCGCCGATGCCGCGCATGAATTGCGCACGCCGCTGGCTGCGGTGAAAGTGCAAGCCCAGGTCGCACTCGCCAGCACCGACCCGACTGATCATCAACATGCATTGCGTCAAGTGCTGGCCGGTGCGGATCGCGCCACTCGACTGGTCGAACAACTGCTGCGCCTGGCCCGGCTTGATCCGCTCGCCCGCCTGCCGCAAACGCATTCGCTTGACCTCGCCGCCAGCGCCGCCAGCGTCGTCGCCGACATGCAAGCGCAGGCCGACACGAAACAGCAGCAACTCAGCTTCACATCCGCAGCGGCCCCGATTCTCATCCAAGGTGATGCTGACCTGCTTGCCGTGGCGCTGCGCAACCTGATCGAAAACGCGCTCCGCTATACGCCGGCCGGCGGTGTCATCGAAGTCCGCGCCGACCTGGCCGCTGATTTGGCAAGCAAGCAACCGCTATTGGTCGTGCGCGATAGTGGCCCCGGCGTCAATGCAGAAGAAGCGCCGCGCCTGCTGGAACGCTTTTATCGCGGCCAGGCCGCTGCCAATGCCGAAGGCAGCCATGGCAGCGGCCTTGGGCTGGCAATCGTGCAGCGCATCGCGGAACTGCATGGCGCAAAGCTGGAGATCGCAAACCACGCCGGCGGCGGTTTGGAAGTCCGCTTGCGTTGGGGGTGATGGTAAATCTGGAAGTGATTAACCTTGATACCTCTGTTGACGGATTAAATCGTTACATATCAAAGCATTGCGCGCGGACCTGTAGGTGCGAATTTATTCGCACATAACGCATTGATTATGCGAATAAATTCGCACCTACATGGGCTCCAACTGAGATTTCCAGGATTAACCTGATGCGAAACCTCAGAACCGGCGCACGCTGACCTTGCCCTTGGCCAGATGCGACTGCAGCAGCCTGTAGGTATCACGGTCGAACTGGATTTGTCCGGCATGCGACAGCAATTCATCCACTTCGTTTTCGCTTTTCGCCGTGCCCAGATAGCGCCAGTTATCGACCAGATGGATTTCTTCCAGATCGAGAAAATCGTCGCGTTCCACCAGGCCAATCGGCCCGCCGTAAGGCCAGGCTTTAAGTTTGAGTTTCGCCAGCGCGCTCATCATGCGGGCGCTGTGCAGGCTGATCGACTCCTTGCCGATGCACGCGCCTTTGCACTGGTGAAGCTGGTAAGCGAAGCAGGCGCGACCGGCCGGCGTCGTTTGGCGGGTGGTCTTCTCCAGGCCAAGCACGATCGGACAAAGTTGATAGGCTTCGGCAATCTTGCGCAGCGTGTTGTCGGCTTCGCGCCGGTTCGCGAACAGACCATACAGGCTGCCGATCTCGAAATCGACATCGCCGCCGCTGACCAGACGTGGCCGGAAATCGCCCTCGCCGCGTTGCTCCAGACGCCAGGCGCAGAGTTCGGATGCGCGCTTGAGTTGCCGGTTATGCACCGGCTGCAGACTCTTTACCAGACTCGATTCGAGCAACAACGCGCCGAGTTCGCCGACAGTTTCCCGCCAGTCGATCCGGCGCACTTGCTGCGATAACTGCATTTCCTTGTACTCGCGGGTATCGGCGGCGAAATGCGACAGCACGCGCTTGCGCAAATTGATGCTCTTGCCGACGTACAGCAGCACGTCGTTGTCACCATAAAACAAATAAACGCCGGGCGTTTCGGGCAAATCATCGAGCAGATTCGGGTCGAGATGCGGCGGCAGATTGGGCCGTTTCAACTGCAGCGCAATCGCATCGCGCAGTCGTTCCGCATCGGTTTCCTGCTCCGCCTTGCGCCAGAATTGCCAGATCAGATCAGCGTCCGCCAGGGCGCGATGGCGATCGGCATGCTGCAGGCCATGCCGCGCGATCAGGCTGTCCAGATTGTGTTTCGGATACTGCGGAAACAGCGCGCGCGACAAACGTACCGTACACAGCACATCGGCGCGAAAACGTTGGCCGAGGCGCTGAAACTCGTTCCTGATGAAGCCGTAATCGAAGCGCGCGTTGTGCGCGATGAACACCCGGCCATCCAGCCGCTGCGCCAGTTCCACCGCCACCTGCGAAAAGCTGGGCGCATCCGCCACCATCTCGTTGCCAATGCCGGTGAGTTGCTGGATGAAAGCCGGAATCGGCCGTTCCGGGTTGACCAGCGTGCTCCAGGTGCTGACCTGATCCCCCTCCACCTCGACGATACCGATCTCGGTAATCCGGTCGCGCTGCGGATTCGCGCCGGTGGTTTCGAGATCGATAAAGGCGAGGCGGTGCGGAATCATTCAGTTCGATCACTCATCGCTTGTTTCAAGTGACCTTCGTGATCTTCTTCTGCCTCGACCACCAGTTCGCGATAGGCGTGCCAGGTGGCATGCCCAAGCAGCGGGAAGATGACGATCAGGCCGATGAAACCGGTGAGGAAGCCGAGCCCGGTGAGGCCGGCGATGACCGCTGCCCAGATCAGCAGCGCCAGCGGGTTGCGACGCACCGCGGCGAGACTGGTCAACAACGCGGTCACCGGGTCGGCGCGACGATCGACAATCATCGGCAACGACACTGCGGAAAGCACGAAAGCGATCAACGCGAACAGGCCACCGATGGCAAAGAAACCAATCACCACCGGCAGATGTTCGGGATCAAGCAGAATGCTTTCGGTATAACTGAAGCTGTCACCGGCATAGACATCCGCCTTCAAGGTCAGCGCCACCATGATCGCGGTCACCCGCTCCCAAAGGCTGAACAACATCGCCAACATGATTGCAAACAGCCCGATCGACCAGCCGTTGTCGCGCAGGATATGGAACGGCCGCGTCAGCGACACCGCCGGTTCATGCCGCTGCAATGCGCGCGAAATGGCATAGAAACAAATCGCCAGCACCGGCGCCAGCATCAGAAAACCAGAAGTGAAGGCAATCGCGAAATGGCTGTCCGACCAGCCATGTGTCACCAGCGCCCAACCGAGGCCGGCGAACAACACGCCATAGGCCAGCGAAACCGACCAGGCCTGGCGCAGATCAGCCAGACCAAGCCGCAACCATTGCAGGCTCGCTGTACTTTGAACCCGACGAATCTCGGGCAGGATGGTAGGCAAATACTCGACGTGGGGAACAGATGGGTTCTTCATGACAGCGTCTCCTCATATCCGGATTTATTGAATTTAAAGCGCTATGGGTAAACACCTTGCGGCTAGCACCTTGGGGTTAGTACCTTGGGTTCAGTACTTTGGCCATGCCGCGAACGGGAAATTCGCTCGCGGATGATAGACCGGCAGCGCGGACAACGAGTTCACTTCAAAAACAGCACGAAACAAACCACCTGCCTCAGCCGCCGGTCACCGGCGGAAAGATCGCCACTTCGGCGCGATCGGACAAGGGCGTATCGCCATTCGCCACATCCTGATTCACCGCCACCCGGAATGCGCGATTCGGCGCCAGGTTCTCCGCCCAGACGTCGCCACGCTGCCGCAAAAGATCAATCAAGGCATCGACATCGGCGTTTTCCGGCAGCGTCAGGGTTTCTGCAGCAAGGCCAAAGACTTCGCGCAGACGCGCGAAATAAAGCAGGTTGACGTTCATGGCAGCAACTCCGCCAGGGGAATGAAACGCACCGGCTCGCCTGGAGCAACGGTGACCCCGGCATCGACATCGACCAGGCCATCGGCCCAGGCCAACGAGGTCAGCACGCCGGAACTCTGGTTCGGAAACAAAACGACCTGGCCGGCTTCCATACGCGCCCGCAAAAACTCCCGCCGCCCGCCGCCTTTGCTGCGCGTGAAGCCGGCTGGCGCGGCAAAGCTGATCGGGTTGCGCGGTGCTTCGCCCATGCGCGCACGCAGGAAAGGCGCGGCAAACAGGCAAAACACCACATAAGCCGACACCGGATTACCCGGCAGACCGATGAAGTCCGCCGCGCCGATGCGACCATAGGCCAGCGGCTTGCCGGGTTTCATGCTGACTTTCCACATATCGAGTTGGCCGAGCGCTTCCACCGCACCTTTGACGTGGTCTTCCTCGCCGACCGAAACGCCGCCGGTGGTCATCACCACATCGGCCTGGCGGCTGGCCGCATCAAGCGCAGCGCGGGTGGCTTCCGGCGTATCGGCAACCAGACCCAGATCAATCACCTCGCAACCCAGACGCGCCAGCAAGCCTTTCAGCGCCGCCCGATTCGAGTTGTAAATACGTCCCGGCGGCAACGGCTGGCCCGGCATCACCAGTTCATCGCCGGTGAAAAATACCGCCACCTTGAGGCGACGGAAAACGCTGAGTTCAGTCGCGCCAACAGAAGCGGCGACGCCCAATTGCGCCGGACCAAGCCGCGTGCCGGCAGTCAGCACAGTCTGCTCAGGCCGAATATCCTCGCCAGCGCGGCGGATGTTGACGTCCAGCCGGGTGGCCTTCAAAAACCGCACACCGCCATCCACGGCTTCCGTGTCTTCCTGCATCACCACACTATCCGCACCGGCCGGCGTCGGCGCGCCGGTAAAAATGCGCGCAACGCTGCCCACCACCAACGCCGAGCCAATCCGGCCGGCCGGAATGCGTTGCGAAATCGGCAACACCGCCCCCTCAATCGCTTCCGCGGCACGCACCGCATAACCATCCATCGCGCTGTTATCCAGTGGCGGCACGCTCAACGCAGCAACCAGCGGCGCCGCCAGAATCCGGTCCAGCGCGGCATCCGCCGGCACGGCTTCCGATTCAGACAGCACGCGAGCGCTGGCGAGTAATTGTTCTAACGCTTGTTCGACGCTCAACATGCTGCAGCTTCCTGTATCGATGACGTAAGGCGCATTTTCGCGGCTCAAACGACATTGTCGCCACTGATTTTCCGGCCGGGTTTGATTTGCGTCAGATCGCTTCAGCATAACAAAACGGGCGCTGTTAGCAGCGCCCGTTTCACCTACAACACGCAGGCAAAAACTTATTTCTTGATTGCCTTAGCGTCGCCGCCAACGATTAACTCACTCTTGAACTTGGCGACACTGGCTTTGCCAAAACCTTTCACATCCGCCAGGGAATCCACGTTTTTGAACGGGCCATTTTTCTGCCGATACTCAATGATCTGTTTGGCTTTAGCCGGCCCGATTCCCTTCACTGTTTCAAGCTCAGACTGGGTTGCGGAATTCAAATCCACCGCCGCCCAAGCCGACATGCTGAAAAACAAACCCAGGATCAAACTCCCTAACAATTTCTTCATATTGCCTCCGATTGAACTTCTCACGTCGATTTTGACGCGGGAATCAATCTATTCCTCGCCAGAGGCTTTGAAAATATGTCGAAAGATATAGATCAGGGATATTTTGGTTAAATTTTGCATTTCAAATGTAAAACGGGCGTGATTTTCAGCGCGACCGGTTCGATTTTTCAGTCAGTAGCCCGGATGCAACGTAAGCGGAATCCGGGGCCGTTGCATTCCGGATTCCGCTCCCCTGCATCCGGACTACGCTGGCTATCAAGG
>CAZUSF010000105.1:0-8120 GCA_964623355.1 uncultured Thiobacillus sp.
CTGTTCACTTCCACCGTGCTGACCCTGTTGGTGCTGCCGGTGCTTTATCGCCGTTTCATCCTTGGCGTTTCAAATTGAGAGAAAAAGCATGAGTCTGGTTCAACTCACCCTGGTCGCCCCGGCCAGCCTGGAAGAAACCCTGGCCGAGTATCTGCTCGCGCATCCGGAATGGAGTGGCGGTTTCACCCTGCTGCATGCCGAGGGGCGCGGCAACCGCGAACATGCCTTGACGCCGCAGGAGCAAGTACGAGGGCGCGTCGCCCGCACGCAATTTCAGGTGGTGCTGCTGGCCGATGCCGCCAACCATCTGCTGACTGAATTGAAACACCGCTTCCCAAAACGGGATGTGGCCTGGTGGCTGACGCCGGTACTGGATTTCGGGAGATTGGGATGAACATGCACAAACTGGGTTTTCGTACTGGGTTGGGTGCGCTGTGTTTTATTTCAATTTTTGCGCATGCCTCGCCTGACCTGACTCCCCCCGCCGACCTGCCACCCGCCGCCAGCGTCAATGCTGTCCTGGCAACACATCCCACTGTACTCGCCGCCCAGTCGAGGCTGGCGGCTGCAACGGCGGAAGGTCGCCGACTGCATGCCGGCGAGTATGAATATCAGGCGCGCGCCGCTTACACCCGGCGACACGAAAGCGGCATCGGCGGCAGTAACGATTGGGAGATCGGTATCGAACGCGGCCTGCGTTTGCCCGCCAAAGCCAGGCTGGATGCGGAAACCGCCAACACGCTGGTCGCGGAAGCCGAAGCACGGGTGGCGGATGCGCGCCATGAAGCCGCACGCGAGTTGGTCGCCCTCTGGTACTCCGCGCTGCGCGGGGCGGGCGAAGCCGAGCACTGGCGCGCGCAGGTTGGCCTGTTGCAGCAACAAAGCGAAGTCGTCGCCAAGCGACTGCGGGCTGGCGATGCCGCGAAGATGGAAAGCGCGCTGGCCATGGCTGCCGTGCATCAGGCGCAGGCTGAACACCGCCGTGCCGAAACGGCTGCCGCAGGCGCTGCGGCAATGCTGTCAACGCGCTTTCCCGGTTTGCCGAAACCGATCTCGCAACCCGGTCCTGCGCCGGCGCTCTCCGGTAGCGCTGAGGAGTGGGTGGCCGCCGCGCTGGTAGACAACCACGAGTTGGCCATCCTGCGGAAAGAAAGCGAACGCATGCAGATTCTGAGCCGGCGCCAACAGGCCGACCTGCGCCCCGACCCGACCCTGGGGCTGCACTTTTCGCGCGAACGCAGCGGCCAGGACAACCTGGTCGGCGTCAGTCTTGCGCTGCCATTGCCAGGCGAGGCAAGGCGCGCGCGGGTGACAGCGGCAAACGAAGAAGCCAACGCGCTGGCGCAACTGCTGGCGGCAGCCAAAGTGCGCATCGAAGGGGAAATACGCGGCACGCACCTGAATCTGCAAGGTAGCTTGAGCCGCTTGTCGGCGCAGGAAGAAATGGCGCTGCAACTGGATCGTTACGCCGGTCTGGCCTGGCGGGCTTACGAATTGGGCGAGGCGGATTTGTACGAGGCGCTGAACGCGCGCAAAAGCGCGCATGACGCCCGCCGTGAGACGGCCACTTCGCGCCTCGATGTGCGGGAGTCGGCCGCCCGGCTGCTGCTGGATGGGCACCAACTCTGGATGCCTGAATCCGGACACGCGGCGCATTGAGCCTCGAAGATGAAATTACCCATGAGAATTCAATGAGGCGATGGAAATCCGCGTTTTATTCTGCGGCAGTTCTGCTGCTGGCCGGCTGCGCGAGCAATCTGCCAGCAGTCGGTGATGATCAATCAGACCTTGCGGCCACGCTGATTCTGGAATGGGTGCAACCTCAAGCGATTGAAATTCAACTAGATGGCGAGACCTACACCGGCGCCTGGATCAGCCGCGTCTGCACAACAGATGTCTGCCGAGGCAAATTTCGCAATGTACGCAAGATATACCGCCGCCACATTCAACACGGCGAGGCTGATCTGACTGCAAGAAACGGCGCGCGCATGCACTGCGAATGGGCCAGCTATTTGCCGGAAATCGATGGTCAGTGCCGGACTCAGGATGGCCGGTTGTTCAAGTTGCAAGCCGCAAAACCGGCTGCTATGACGGTGAGCTCGCCGTAACCGAGTATTTGCGCGGGCGCACTGGCGCACTGGCGCACGGACAACGATTTCACGTTGATAATGCGGCTGCCGAAAAAGCCAGGAGCCGCAGCAGTGACCACCTCCACGTCTCAATACATCGTGCCTGTGCTGGCTGGCGGTGGCACGCGCTTGCCGGCGCATGTCGGCGTGATGACTGCGCTGCGTGACATGGATTATCAATATCAACATATCGTCGGTGTTTCAGGCGGTAGCGTGGTGGCGGCGCTGGCTGCGTTCGGCAAAACACCTGAACACATGCGGCAACTTTTTCATAATGTTGATTTCAGCCAGTTTCGTGGCTATTCCCTGCTCAACCTGTTACGGCGCGGCGGCTTGTCGAACGGCAAGCGATTCGAAAGTTGGCTGCAAGGCGAGATTGAAGGCGCCTGTTTCAAGGACTGTCCGGTTGATCTGAATGTGGTGGCGACCGATGTTCGCTCCGGCCAGCCGGTGATCTTCAATCGCACCACCAGCCCTGATCTGTCGGTGGCGCGGGCGGTGTTGTTTTCAATTTCGATTCCGTTGCTGTTCCCGTTTCATCATCACGGCCGGCATATCCTGGTCGATGGCAGCATCCTTGCCGAAGATGGCCTGTTCCGCGACTGGGCGGGGGACCACACGCCGGTATTCTGCTTTCGTCTGCGCGACAACCGTGTCGCGGCGGAACATTTCTCGCGCAAGATCCTGCCGGTTGCAGACTATTTGTTCATGCTGATGCGTACTTTCATGAGCACCTTGTCACGCGAATACATGAGCGATGCGCTCTGGATGAATACCGTGCTGATCGAGACGGAAGGCATGTCGCCGCTGGAGTTTCATATGACGACCGGGCAAAAGGACAGTCTGTTCGAATCCGGCTACAACACCACCCGCGAGTATCTGCCGGCGAAACTTGCACGCCAGAAATCTGACTAAACGCGTCGCCCGGTACCCTCCTGTTCTGCTCTTTTCAGCTTTTTCTGCCTTTACTTCGGAGTTTTGACTTGAACGCCATGAATGCACATTCGCTTGCCCCGGAAGAACACTTCATCCAGAAAGAGCCCTATTACGAGTCGGTCGGCAATGAAATCGCCATTTTCGAAGCGGCCTACAAGCACAAACTGCCGGTGCTGCTGAAAGGCCCGACGGGCTGCGGCAAAACCCGCTTCATGGAATACATGGCCTGGCGACTCAAGCGGCCGATGATCACCGTCTCCTGCCATGACGACCTGACCGCGTCAGATCTGGTCGGACGCTATCTGGTCAAGGGCGGCGAGACGGTCTGGGTCGATGGCCCGTTGACCCGCGCGGTACGGGTGGGCGGCATCTGCTATCTGGACGAGATCGTTGAAGCGCGCAAGGACACCATGGTGGTCATTCATCCGCTGGCCGACGATCGCCGCACGCTGCCGATGGAAAAGCTCGGCCAGTTGCTCGAAGCCTCGGACGATTTCTGCCTCGCGATTTCCTACAACCCGGGCTACCAGAGCGTGCTGAAGGATCTCAAGCAATCGACCCGGCAACGTTTTGTCGCGCTCGAATTCGACTATCCGGTGGCGGAACTGGAACGCAAGATCGTCGCCAACGAATCCGGCGTTGATGTCGCATTGGCCGAGAAACTGGTCAAGTTCGCCCAGATGACCCGCAACCTGAAAGGCAGCGGCCTGGAGGAGGGCGCCTCGACGCGTCTGCTGGTGCATGCCGGCAAACTGATCAAGGGCGGCATTGACCCGGTGACGGCCTGCCGCAGTGCCGTGGCGCAGGCGGTGACCGATGATGGCGACATGCTGGCGGCGATTCAGGAATTATCTTCGTCGCTGTTCTGATTTCTTACATGGTCCTATACTTGGTCAAGTTGATAGACAGGAGCGCGCCATGTTGAGCATCAACATCCACGAAGCCAAAGCCAAGCTTTCCGAATACCTTGCCGCCGTCGAGGCCGGAGAAACCGTGCAGATTTGCCGTCGCAACGTGCCGGTGGCGGAGCTCGTGCCATTGCGCCAGCCGCGCAAAACGCCGCGCCCGATCGGGTTGGCTTGCGATAGCGACTACGAAATCCCGGCCAGTTTTTTTGAGCCGCTGCCGGATGAGTTGCTCAAGGCTTTCAACGGCGAGTTGCCTGACCCGTTGCTGGACAATCTCGACGCCACGGCTGAGCTTCGGGCTGCCGAATCTGCGGTTCGTTATAAAAAATGAGGATCTTGCTGGATACCTGCACTTTTCTCTGGATCATCCGTGGCAAGCCGGAAGCGAGCCGAACCGCACTCACGTTGTTCTCGGATGTCAATAACGAGACTTTCCTGTCTTCGGTGTCGGCCTGGGAAATCGCGGTGAAGCACCGCTTGGGCAAGCTGCCGCTGGGCGATGTGCCGGTACGCTATGTCCCCGCCGAGCGGGACAAGCATGGAATAGAAAGTCTCCCTCTTGCCGAGGCCGACACTTTGGTGCTGGACAAGCTTCCTCTGCTTCACCATGACCCGTTTGACCGCATGCTGATCTGCCAGGCCATCGCCAATCAGATGGTGATCCTGACGCCGGACCCGCTGATTACTCAATACCCGGTACTGACGCGTTGGTAATTCACAGATGAGCACGCACCTGCGCACTATTCAGGAAATCACCGAACTGCTGGAAGGCTGGCTGGAAGCGGATTTCTCCTTTCGCAAGGTCGGCCCGACGGCGGAGAAACTCGCTGCCTTGCCCCTCTCCGAGCAGGATTTCATCCTCGACTGGGTCAAGCGCGTGGCGAGTTCCAATCTGGAAGTCGCCTGGCAATTTGCCCGCCGCGCGCCGGCGTTGATCGGCCGCATGGATCACCGAGTCATGGAGGCCTGGGTGCTGGGGGCGTGCGATGTCTACGACCGACTTGGCCTGCGACATTGCCTGACCGTGATGGAGGAAGTGGATCACTTCGCCGAGCGGCAACTGGAAATGAGCGCCGGCGTGCTGTTCGACGACGTTGCCGGCGTGCTGGGCAATTTCGTGCGCGGGTTGTCCGGTCGCCGGCTGACGATGGAACAGGCCAAACAGGTTCATACCGACACTGAAAAGATTTTTTTGCCAGGCATGTTGGCGCGTTTCCCGACCATTACCGACAACTTCAAGCTGGCCAAGGCGATGGTGGCGATGCTCTGGGCGCAGACCCGCTTCGGCACTTTCCGCGTTGATCTGCTTGCCGCCTGCGCCGACTTTCCCGAGCCTGATCGAGCCTTGCGGCAACTGCATGCGTTGGAGACGCTGCGCCTGACCGCCTGCATCAGCCGTGAATTGCCCGGTTTGTACCGCGACATGGAATATCTGAAGCAGACCCTGGGCGAAGCTCTACCTGCCGGCTGGCAAGGTCTTGCCACGCGCCTGGGTTTGCCCGAAGCCGACATCCAGGACAGCTTGACCTTGCTCGGCGACGCTTACGTACTGCCGGACTTCCTGCCCTGGTGTTATCAGGGCGAATTGCGCCCGGATGCGGTGGCCGCCGCATTCGCCGCGCGACAGGAAAAAGAAAAGGCGCGCCTGCGCGTGAAGCTGGGCGAGTTGCTGGAAGAACATCAACGCCACAAACCGCGTAGCCCCGATGCAGCGGAGCAGAATCCGGGGCAGTTCGAGGCCGAAGTCAACGACGAAGACGGCCGTATGGACATGGAGCTGACGCTTGATGGCATGCCGCTGGCGCCGCCGGAAGATGTGAAGCAGCTGATGGCCTCGGTATTCCTCGATTTCGGCGAGATTCCGCCGGAGTATCTGGTGGCGGCCGGCGACGGCGAGTACGACGCCAGCCTGCTGTATGACACGCAAGCCGATCCGGATACCGTCTGGCAGGGCACCTATCACGAGGAAGGCGCGCTGTTCTATCCCGAGTGGGACATGGGCCGCCAGCATTACCGCAAGAACTGGTGCGTCATGCGCGAGAAGGATGTGACGCCTGTGTACGACAATTTTTACCGTGAAACGCTGGAAAAACATGCCGGCCAGGTCAAGCAATTACGCAAGGCATTTGAGGCGATGCGCGACGAAAACAAGTTGCTGAAGCGGCAGGCTTATGGCGATGAAGTCGATATCGACGCGCTGGTGGAAGCGCTGGCCGATGCCAAGGATGGCAGCGAAATGTCGGATCGTTTGTTCGTTCGCCAACATCGCGCCGAGCGCAACATCGCCGTCGTCTTCATGGTCGATATGAGTGGCAGTACCAAAGGCTGGATCAACGAGGCTGAGCGGGAAGCACTGGTGTTGCTGTGCGAGGCGCTGCAACGCCTGGGCGACCGCTACGCGATCTACGGTTTCTCCGGTACCACGCGCAAGCGCTGCGAGCTGTACCGCATCAAAACCTTTGACGAACCCTACAACGACGAAGTCAAAGCGCGCATTTCCGGCATTCGGGCACAGGAATACACCCGTATGGGCTTCGCCATCCGCCATCTGACCGATCTGCTGAACAAGGTCGAAGCGCGCACCAAGGTGCTGGTGACTTTATCGGATGGCCGGCCGGATGATTACTTCGATGTTTATCGTGGCCAGTACGGCATTGAGGACACGCGCATGGCATTACTCGAAGCGCGCCGTTCCGGTGTGCATCCATTTTGTATTACCATCGACCGCGAAGCGCGTGATTACCTGCCGCATATGTATGGCGCGGCCCGCTACATCATCCTCGACGATGTACGCCAGTTGCCGTTCAAGGTATCCGATATTTACCGACGCATCACAAGTTGAAGAGTTGAAGACGCGGCCGACGTCATATGTTCGCCCGCACTCGCTAATGGGATAATGCCTAAATGACCGAACAGCACACCCCCTCACCACGTAGCCGCATGCAAGCTTTGCTGGCCATTCCCGACAATCAGCGTACCGAGGAACAATGGGACGAGTTGCACGAGCTCGAAATCACCCTTGCACCGGGTAATCGCATTGGCCACCAGGAAAAGCAGAATCCCTCTGCTGGTCAAGGCAGGGGCGGTGGCCGAGGCAATCCCGGGGGCAGTCCACGCGGCGGCAATCCGCAAGGCGCTCCACGCGGAGAAAACCGGGGTGGCGGACGCAGCGGACGCAATCCGCAAGGTCCGCGTCCGCAAAATGCCGGCCCGCGCAAGCCGGTTGAGGCCATCGTCCAGATTGATGGTGGATCGAGTGAAATCACACCGTTCGATGTCGGCGGCGAAATTGCAGACGCTGGCGTTCCCGCCAAGAAACCGTTTCGCCGGTTCCACAAGAAGCCGCCGAAACCGGCCGAGGGTTAAGTCAGGTTGCTCTCAAGTAGAAGGGAAAAGCGCTACGCTTTTTCCTGTTTGCCGTTCAGTTGTCACTTAAAAGCCGCCCAAGCAGGGCGCGCACGGTGTGTGGATCGAACGGTTTGTCGCACATGCCGACCACACCCAGTTCTTCCACCGCAGCCAGGCGGCTTTGATTATTTTCGCTGGTCACCATCAGTACTGGCACCGTCTTCTGCCAGCTTTGCGTGCGGATGAACTGGATCAGCGCCTGACCATCCATTTCCGGCATGTTGTAGTCGGTCACCACCAGATCGACGGCATTGTCGGTCAGCAAATCAGCGGCAATGCGGCCGTTTTCCGCTTCCAGAAAATGTTTAATCCCCAGGTTGGTCAGCACCTGACGCATGAATTTGCGCGCCATCGGACTGTCGTCCACCACCATCACGCGCAAGGCATCCAGGTCGAAACCGGCTTCATCCAGACTGCTGTCGACGTTGAGAAAATCCAGTACCGCGCGCAGCGCCGCTTCCAGTTGCGGCTGGCTGAACGGTTTCGGCAGGATGCCGGAAGCGCCCGACTGGCGCACCGGATCGAGCAGGGTGTGCCGGTTTTCGCTCGATACCAGAATGAACGGGACTGCCGCCAGCTCAGCATCGGAGCGCATCGCCCGGATGAGTTCGGCCCCGGTCATGTCGGGCAGATGAAAGGCGCTCACCACCAGCGAAGTCGGATTCGTTCGCAGATGTGCAAGGGCTTCGCCACCGTTGCGCACCGTGCTGACCTGGGTAATGCCGGCCTTGGCCAGTTC
>CAZUSF010000106.1:0-8107 GCA_964623355.1 uncultured Thiobacillus sp.
ACTACATCACGCCCAAGATGCTGCAGTTCCGTCTGCAGAAGATCATGGACGAGTATGTTGCCGGCGTCGCGACCTACTACAACACCAACGACAAGATGTTGGAAGTTGCCGAGCAGAAGCTGGAAATGCTGAAAGAAGACGCGATGAAGATGCGTGCGAAAGACCTGCACGAACTGCTCCGCGCCTGGGAAAACTACCACCGTATCCTGACGGCGGAAGCCCACATGAAGCACATCCAGTTCCGTGAAGAAAGCCGTTACCCCGGCTTCTACTACCGCACCGACAAGAACTTCGTCGATGAGGAAAACTGGAAGTGTTTCGGCAACTCCATCTATGACAAGACCACGCAGAAGTGGACCAACTTCAAGCGCGCGCACTTCGATCTGGTGGACAAGTCCAAGCTGTTCAAGGCAGCCGCCCCCCACTAATCGGGCGCTGTAAGTAAAAAAACCGGGCGCTCAAAAGGCGCCCGTTTTTTTTCGCTACGCATTTACTCAAAGCATTTTTTTGAACCGTCATTCGCAAGGGTCCACCCTTGCGAATGACGCTTTACCCCCAATATCCCCCCTTCATTCCGTTCCGCTAATTTCGAGGTCGACCATGGACGAAAGCCAATTCAAGAATCTTGCCGACGAGGCTCCCTTCGAGCTGAGCCCGGTCAGTCCCAACATGTTGAACGGCGACAAGGTGATCCAGTTCCGCTGCCACAAGGATGTCGGCTGCTGGAATGCCTGCTGCGCCAACATCGACATCACCTTGACCCCGTATGACATCCTGCGTTTAAAAAACCGTCTGGAGATGTCTTCCGGCGAGTTCCTCAAGGCCTACACCGTGCCTTACGAGATGGACCAGGATGGCATGCCGGGCGTCAAATACCGACCCGTTGACGGTGGCACCGCCTGCCAGTTCATGCGTCCCGAAGGCTGCGCTGTCTATGAAGACCGTCCGACCGCCTGCCGCTACTACCCGGTCGCGCTGCTGTCGACGCGCAACCAGGAAGAATTCGTTGACCGCACGTCCTATGCGCTGGTGCAGGAAAAGCATTGCCTGGGGCATCAGGAACCGCGTTCGTTGACCATCAACGAATATCGTCAGGAACAAGGCGTTGATGTCTACGACGAAAAAGGACGCGGCTGGCGGCAAATGGTGCTCAAGCGCAAGTCCGCCGGTCCGGGCATCGGCAAGCCGCCGGAAATCTCGAACCAGTTGTTCTTCATGGCCAGCTATGACGTCGACCGCTTCCGCGCCTTCGTCGCCAGCGATTCGTTCAACCGCACCTACGATGTACCGGTCGAAGTCATGAGCGTGCTGCTGACCGACGATGAAGCCCTGATCGAATTCGGCTACAACTTCCTGAAGCATGTTTTGTTCAACGAAAAATTCCTGGAAGAACGCGATGGCGCCTACGAGCAGCGCATGGAACGTCTGAAGGCGCGTGCCGAAGTCATGAAAGCCGAATATCTCGCCAACCGCGACAAAATTGAAGAAGAGAAATATTCCGATACGCCACGCGCGGGTGATTGCGGCTGCGGCGGCAAGGAGTAAATCGAGTGGGCAGCGCGGGAACGACTTCAGGTTCGCAAGCGATTCCGCTGCTAGTTCTGTTTACCGACTATGGCTGGCATGACCCTTATGTCGGCCAGATCAAAGCGGTAATGGCGCATGAAGCGCCAGGTATCGCCGTGATCGACCTGCTGCATGCCGTGCCGGATTACAACTCGCACGCCGGCGCTCAATTGCTGGCTGGCTTGGCGCCATCGTTTCCGGTGGGCAGCGTGTTTTTCTGTGTCGTGGATCCGGGCGTGGGTGGCTTGCGCGAGGCTTTGGTGGTCGAAGCCGATGGTCGCTGGTTCGTCGGTCCGGACAATGGACTGCTATCGATCGTCGCCGCGCGCGCCCGGCAACATCGCAGTTGGCATATCCATTGGCGGCCGCAAGGTCTGTCCGACACGTTTCATGGGCGCGATCTGTTTGCGCCGATCGCTGCCTGGATCGCTGCGGGTCAATTCCCGGCCGACAAGCTGACCCTGATCCCTGAACCGAACATCCAGTTCGATGCCTCCGATTTGCCTCGCGTTCTTTATATCGATCACTTCGGCAATGCCTGGACAGGCATCCGTGGCGGCCTGGCGGATGCCGCATCGCGGCTTGAGGTGAAAGGCAAAATACTGCCTTGGCGACGTGTTTTTTCGGAAGCGGGCAAAGGTGAATTGTTCTGGTATCAGAACAGCGCCGGTCTGATCGAAATTGCCGCGAATCGCGCCAATGCAGCGGCATTCCTTGATCTGAAAGTGGGTGACCTGGTCAGGCTGTCGAGCCACAGCCATGGGCCGGTGCACTAATTCTTCGCGTTAAATCCAGGGTTATTGACTCGGCCCGATAAAACCGAAATTGCCAGTCGCACCCTACGTTTTCACGGATAAATCAGGCCGGATCAATAGTCAGTGATCACTCCGATGCATCACCGCGCCGCTTGCGCGGTTGGTAATGCACGATGGCGCGCATGATTTCCGAATAGGGGAAATCGGCGATCTCGCCGTAGCGGGTCAGCGCGACATTCAAAACATGCGAGATATCGGTGCCGGGATTGTTGTCCGGTGTTGTCAGAATGTCGCGCAAGCCGAGGATGCCGCCGCACTGGGCGCGGATTTCCTTGCCGAAAGGCCAAGGTTGACTCGGGTCGATATGCAGCGCGAAACGGGCATTGGTGTGCAAGGCTTGATGAAATTCGTGGCATTGCGAATTGGCGCGCTGTTCCGTGCAGGTAATCGCTTCCCGCTCTGCCAACAGCAGTTTCCTTGACTTGCCACACACCGCGCAGAGCGACAACAACGCGCGCTCAAACGGACAAGGCAGCGCGATGGCGGAATCGCGGGCTTGCTTGTAGGCGGATTCGTTGTAGCCGGACATGACAATTGAAAATGCGGAGTTAGTAATCGTCCCCGATCAGACCCACTTCGCCTTCACGCGGCTGCGAAAGCACATCTTCCGCGGCAAGTTCGTTTTCGGCAAAGGTCATCTTTACGGTCTGGCCGCTGTTCGGCAGCAGATGTTTACGATGTTCGTTGGCCAGGCTTTTGGCTTCCTTGAAGTTCTCCGCTATCCCGAGTTTTTCCAGGATATTCATCGGGCCGATCTTGTAAACGTAATAGGGCATAGGGGTTTCCGTCGGAGATCAGGCCAGCTTGCCGTGGCAATGCTTGTATTTCTTGCCGGAACCGCACGGACAAGGGTCGTTGCGGCCAACTTTGGCGTACTGACGTTCGAACGGCTGCTGGCCGGGCGCCGCTTCGGCTTCTGCGTCGGGCGCCAATGCCGTGTCATAGTCGGCATGCTGGTAGCGCACGTTGGACAGGTTTTCCTGCGGTTCCACTGCTTCAACGTCGGCTTCGCTGCGAATCTGCACGGTCATGGTGACCTGGGTGATTTCGTGCGCGATGGTCTCCAGCATGCGTTCGAATAGCTCAAACGCCTCGCGTTTGTATTCCTGCTTCGGGTTCTTCGCCGCGTAGCCACGCAGGTGAATGCCCTGGCGCAGATGATCCATCGCCGCCAGGTGTTCACGCCAATGGCTGTCCAGGCTTTGCAGCAGCATGGAACGCTCGAACTGGCGCATGTTGTCGTTGCCGGCCAGTTGCACTTTGGCTTCATAAGCCTGGTGGGCGACTTCAACGATGCGATCACGCAGGCCATGTTCATCCAGACGCTCATCCGCCGCCAGCCACTGCTGGATCGGACACTCAAGCAGAAACTCGCTGGCCAGAACCTGTTCGAGTCCGCTGATGTCCCACTGCTCGGCCATGCTGCCGGGATGAATGTGATTGTTGATGGCCAGATTCAGCACCTGGGCGCGCATGCCGTTGATGCCATCCGAAATATTGTCGGTTTCCAGCAATTCATTGCGTTGCTGGTAAATCACCTTGCGCTGATCATTGGCGACATCGTCGTATTCAAGCAATTGTTTGCGAATGTCGAAGTTGCGCTGCTCGACCTTGCGTTGAGCCGACTCCAGCGAGCGATTCACCATGCCGTGCTCGATCGCCTCGCCATCCGGCATCTTCAGCTTTTCCATGATCATCTTCAGGCGTTCACCACCGAAGATACGCAACAGCGAGTCATCGAGCGACAGATAGAAACGTGACGAGCCCGGGTCGCCCTGACGGCCGGAACGACCGCGCAACTGATTGTCGACGCGACGCGATTCATGTCGTTCGGTGCCAATGATATGCAGACCGCCGGCAGCGATCACGGTCGCATGCAAAGGCGCCCATTGCGCTTTGATGGCGGCGATGCTGGCGGTTTTTTCTTCCGCGCTCAGACTCTCATCGGCATGCGCCGCGTTGAGTTCCTTGGCGATGCTGCCGCCGAGCACGATGTCGGTACCGCGGCCGGCCATGTTGGTGGCGATGGTGACGCCGCCGGGCAAGCCGGCCTGTGCGACAACCTGCGCTTCCAGCGCATGCTGCTTGGCGTTGAGCACCTGGTGCGGCAGCTTTTCCTTGGTCAGCAGCGCGGACAGGAATTCGTTGATTTCAATCGAGGTGGTGCCGACCAGCACCGGTTGGCCTCGTTTGTGGCAATCGCGGATGTCTTCGATCACCGCCTTCCATTTTTCGTCGGCGGTGCGATAGACGCGGTCTGAGTTGTCGATCCGGATCATCGGCTTGTTGGTCGGGATGATCACCGTTTCCAGGCCGTAGATCTGCTGGAACTCATACGCTTCGGTATCCGCCGTGCCGGTCATGCCGGACAGCTTCTTGTACATCCGGAAGTAGTTCTGGAAAGTGATTGAGGCGAGGGTCTGGTTCTCGCGCTGAATCGTCGCGCCTTCCTTCGCTTCCACCGCCTGATGCAGGCCATCCGACCAGCGCCGTCCATGCATCAGACGGCCGGTGAATTCATCGACGATGATGACTTCGCCATCCTGCACCACGTAATGCTGATCCTTGTGATACAGCACATGCGCACGCAGCGCGGCGTAGATGTGATGCATCAGCGAGATATTGGCGGCGTCATACAGGCTGGTACCGGGCGCCAGGATGCCGAGTTCGGTCAGGATCGCTTCGACCTTTTCGTGGCCGGCTTCGGACAGCAGCACCTGATGCGCTTTTTCATCCACCGAGTAATCGCCGGGCGGCGGTGGTTCGTCGATTTTCGGCTCGTGTTCCATCCGCGTCAGGCGCGGCGGAACCTGGTTGATCTGCTGGTACATGGCGACGTTGTCGTCGGCCTGACCGGAAATGATCAGCGGCGTGCGGGCCTCATCGATCAGGATCGAATCGACTTCGTCGACGATGGCGTAGTTGAGTTTGCGTTGCACCCGTTGCGACGGCTGAAACACCATGTTGTCGCGCAGATAGTCGAAGCCGAATTCGTTGTTGGTGCCGTAGGTGATGTCGGCGGCGTAGGCGGCTTGTTTCTCATCATGCGACATCTGCGACAGGTTGCAGCCGACGCTGATGCCGAGAAAGTTGAAAATGCGGCCCATCTGATCCGCATCCCGGCTGGCCAGGTAATCGTTGACGGTAATGATGTGGACGCCGTTGCCGGACAGCGCATTCAGATAGGCGGGCAGGGTAGACATCAGCGTCTTGCCCTCGCCGGTTCGCATTTCCGAAATCTTGCCCTGATGCAACGCCATGCCGCCGATCATCTGGACATCGAAATGGCGCATGCCATGCACCCGCACCGCGGCTTCACGGACAACGGCGAAGGCTTCCGGCAACAGGGCGTCTGGCGTTTCGCCTTTTGCAAGGCGGGATTTGAATTCATCGGTCTTGGCGCGCAATTGCGCATCGTCAAGCTGCTGGTAAGTGGGTTCCAGCGCATTCATTTTGTTGACTACGCTGCGTAACTGCTTCAGCAGACGATCATTGCGGCTACCGAAGATTTTTTTCAGGATGTTGGGAATCATGGGAAATGTGACGGAGGACGAGGCGTAAATGAGGACGAAATCGAACCGAGTTCGCGAATGGGGCGAATGCTACCATGCCGCCGTTTCGGCCTTCTTGACCTCGGTTTCCGCTTTTTTCATGCGTCCCTTTTCTTTGTTGCGAGTTCGCGGTTTGTTGCAGGCGGAACCACAGTTCGCGGTGGCCTTGCCGGAGGCCGAGCGGCTGTTCGGACTCAACCGTCGCTTTGCCGGCATCGTGCCCGCTGCGGTGGCGCGCGCCTGCCGTATCGCGGCCGTGCAGGCCGATGTGGCGGTCATCTTTTGCGCTAACGGCGCCGCTGCCAGCCGGGTGCGGGCGCAGGCCAAAGGCGTGGCCAGCGTGTTGAGCCGACCGGATGCGCCGGTCAACAGCATCAAGGTCAAGATTCGGGCCGACTGGACCCTGCCGCCAACACCGGAAAAGCATGACATCCCGGTGGCCGGGTTGAACGCCTTCAAGGCGCTGGAAACCAGTCTGCCCGAGGGCGAGCTGAAAGACGCGCTGGAACGCTTGTTGAACCGGCGGCGTGCGCGCTGATCAGCCGGTTTTATCGGGTCAAACCAGGCCGGTTACAATTTCGCCATGATTCCAAGTTGCAATATCTTTCTGGTTGGCCTGATGGGTTCAGGCAAGACCACTATCGGCAAGATTCTGTCGCGTAATCGCGGCCTTGATTTTTTCGATTCCGACCATGAAATCGTCGCCCGTTGCGGTGTTTCCATTCCGACCATTTTCGAGATCGAGGGCGAAGCCGGGTTTCGCCGTCGCGAGGTCTGCATCATCAATGAGTTGAGCCAGTTGCAAGGCATTGTGCTGGCCACCGGCGGCGGCGCGATTCTGGCGCCGGAGAACCGCGCCGTGCTGAAGGAGCGCGGCACCGTGGTGTATCTGCGCTGCAAGCCGCAGGAACTGTATATGCGGACGCGGCATGACAAGAACCGTCCGCTGCTGCAAACCGACGATCCGTTGAGCAAACTGAAGGAACTGTATGCGGCGCGGCACGCGCTCTATATGGATACGGCGGACATCGTGCTCGACTCCGGCCGCCAGAGCACGCATGCGTTGGTGCGCCGGTTGGAGAACAGTTTGTCGCTGGCGTCGATTGGAAGTCGCAAGCCATGCCCAGTCCCGGTGCCAGGCTGAAACGCGCGCTGGCCGCCGGTTTGCTCGCCTGCGCTGGCTGCCTGGCCGGCATTGCAGCAGCGGCTGACTATGTTGCCGGGCCAAACGATTACCGCAACTTCCTGCCGCGCCTGACCGCCGGTGATCGCTTGTTGTTGAGCGCCGGCGATTACGAACGTGGCTTGCCCTTGCGCGGGCTGAGTGGCGAGCCCGGACGCCCGATCGTCATCGCCGGGCCGGCAACCGGACCGCGCGCGCGCTTCATCGCCCGCGCCGGCGCAAACACCGTCAGCCTGGTCGATGTGCGCCACATTCATCTGCAGAACCTCGAACTGGATGGCGGCAATCAGCGGGTGGATGCGGTGAAGGCGGAAGGCCACGCCGCTTACGCGCATTTCGTGACGCTGGAGAATCTGTATATCCACGACCATGCCGCCTCGCAGCAGAACGTCGGCATTTCCACCAAGTGCCCGGCGTTCGGCTGGGTGGTGCGCGGCAATCGCATCGAACGCGTCGGCACCGGCATGTATTTCGGCAATTCGAATGGCGCGGCGCCCTTCGTCGCCGGCTTGATCGAAGACAACACGATCAGCGACACGGTTGGCTACAACCTGCAGATCAAGCACCAGTTGCCGCGGCCGGAAGGCATGCCGGGCGCTGGCGAGCGGCATGACACCGTCATCCGGCGCAACCTGTTCGACCGCGCCACTGCCGGTCCGCCCGGCCCGATGGCGCGGCCGAATGTGCTGATCGGACACATGCCGAAGACGGGGCAGGGCATGCACGACCGCACCCTGATCTACGCCAACCTGTTCCGGCAGAACCCGGGTGAATCGTTGTTCCAGGGTGAAGGCAACCTGGCGCTGTACAACAACCTGTTCGTGACCGACGGCCCCGACGCGATCCGCATCCAGCCGCACAACGACGTGCCGCGTGAAGTCCGGGTGCTGTTCAACACGGTGGTCGCCAGCGGCAACGGCATCAGCGTGCTGGAGCCGGAAAGCAATCCGTACACGCAACTCGTCGCCGGCAATGTCGTTTTCGCGGCGCGG
>CAZUSF010000107.1:0-8042 GCA_964623355.1 uncultured Thiobacillus sp.
CCGACCAGGAAAAGGGTCTGCTTCTAGTGCTTACAGGCAACGGCAAGGGCAAATCCTCCTCCGCCTTTGGCATGGTGGCGCGGGCACTGGGCCATGGCATGAACGTTGGCGTGGCGCAGTTCATCAAGAGCCGCTCCGATACCGGCGAGGAGGCTTTTCTCGGCAAGCAGCCGGGCGTCGAGTGGCATGTGTTGGGTGAGGGGTTCACCTGGGATACGCAGAATCTGGAACGCGACATCGCCACCGCTAAACGCGGTTGGGAAGTCGCGCGGCGGATGCTGGCCGATCCCGCGATTCATCTGGTCGTGCTCGACGAACTGACTTATCTGCTCAGTTACGGCTGGCTCGAAACCGATGCCGTGCTGGCGGACATCGCCGCGCGGCCTCCTATGCAGCATGTTGTCGTCACTGGTCGCGCGGCGGTGCCGGCGCTGATTGATGCCGCCGACACGGTGAGCGAGATCGCCGATGTGAAGCACGCCTATCGGGCCGGCATCAAGGCGCAGCCAGGGGTGGATTTATGACTCCCCTCCCCCTCTGGGGGAGGGGCTGGGGGAGAGGGCAGCGTCTGACTCTGCCCGGGGCGGGGTTCCCTCTCCCCGACCCTCCCCCAGAAGGGGAGGGGGCACAGCGATGAATCGCCGCCGCGCGCTCGTTGTCCTCGCCTTGCTGGCAGTGGCCGCGGCGCTCAGCCTGCTGCTTTCGCTGGCCGTTGGCAGCGTCGCGCTGGCGCCGGGCGAGGTATGGGCAGCGTTGCTCGGCCGGGGGGATTCAATGGCGGTCGAAGTGGTGCGCAACCTGCGTTTGCCGCGTGCGCTGGCGGCGTTCGCCTGCGGCGGACTGCTCGCGCTGGCCGGCGCGTTGATGCAGGTTTTGCTGCGCAATCCGCTGGCCGATCCCTATGTGCTGGGCATTTCCGGTGGCGCGGCGGTCGGTGCACTGGGCGCGATGCTGCTCGGCGTCGGCGCCGGTTTGGGCATGGGCGCCGCCGCATTCGCCGGTGCGCTGGCTGCGATGGGACTGGTTTTCGGCCTGGCGCGCGGTGATGGCAGCTGGACCCAGACACGTTTGCTGTTGACTGGCGTCATCGTTGCCGCCGGTTGCGGTGCCGTGGTTGCCCTGATGCTTTCGCTTGCTCCCGATCAGCAACTGCGTGGCATGTTGTTCTGGTTGATGGGCGATGCCGGTGAAGCCGGCGCGCCGCTGCCGACGTTGTTGATCCTGGCGGCGGGGCTGGTTGTGGCGTTGTTTTTCGCACGTGAGCTCAACCTGCTCACGCGTGGCCCGGTACTCGCCGCCACGTTGGGTGTGAATGTCGCCCAGCTGCGCCTGGTGCTGTATTTCCTCGCCTCGTTATTGACTGCCACCGCGGTTACCAGCGTCGGCAGCGTCGGTTTCGTTGGTTTGGTGGTGCCGCATCTGGTGCGTCTCCTGCTGGGCAACGATCAACGCTTGCTGTTGCCGGCCGCGACCCTGGCCGGTGCCGCGCTGCTGACCTTGGCCGACACGCTGGCGCGCACGCTGATTGCGCCGCAGCAATTGCCGGTCGGGGTGCTTACCGCGTTGATCGGCGTGCCGGTATTTCTCTTCCTGCTGGCGCGCGCGCCACGAGTCGAGCAGTCATGATTCCTCCACTGTTGGCCTGCCGCGATCTCGCCATCTCGATAGCCGGCAGGCCGATCTTGCGTGGCCTGAATCTCGTCCTGCAGCCAGGTGAACGCCTCGCCATCCTGGGTCGCAATGGCGTCGGCAAGAGCACGCTGTTGCATAGCCTGGCGGGTTTGCGCGCGCTTGATGCAGGCGAGATAAAACTCTCCGGCGATAGCTATGCGCGCCTGGGTGCGCGCTGCGCGGCCCGCTTGCGCGGGCTGTTGGCGCAACATCACGGCGACGCTTTCAGCGCCAGCGTGCTGGAAAGCGTGCTGATCGGACGCCATCCGCATCTTTCCCGCTGGGACTGGGAAAGCGAGGCCGATGAAAATCTTGCCCGCCAGGCTTTGGCCGAGGTGGGGTTGGCTGATCTGGCCGCGCGTTCGGTCCATACCTTGTCCGGTGGCGAGCGCCAGCGTGCCGCGCTGGCCACGCTCCTGGTGCAGCAACCGCGCCTGTATTTGCTGGATGAGCCGCTGGCGCACCTCGACCTGAACCACCAGATTGCCATGCTGGAATTGATCAGCCGCCGGATTCGCGATGAAAACGCGGCGTTGGTCATGGTGCTGCATGACGTCAATCTGGCTGCGCAATACAGTGATCAAGCGCTGCTGCTTTACGGCGCCGGCGAGTACGAAATCGGCCCCAGTGCCAAGGTGCTTGCTGCCGAGCGCCTGTCGCGTCTATACGGCCACCCGTTGCGGGTCATCAAGGACGGCGACCGGAGTTGGTTCGTGCCGGAGATTTCGGCATGAAGCCAAATCCGAATTCCAGGCGCGGTTACTGATTCGACCTGCGTTGGCGCGCCGTTTCCAGATGCCGGCAAAGCTGTTCGGCGCCGTCGAGCAGGCGAGGCGTGGAACGTTGCATCAGATCGGCCGGAACATGAAACAGATTGCCGCGCGCCACGGCCTGCAACTGCTTCCATTTGCGCCAGTCATCCAGGCCGATCGGGGTGTCGTAACCCATTCCGCTGGCGATGATCGCCTCCGGGTTGGCGGCCAGCACCGCTTCCAGGCTGACGCTGGGCGCTTTCGCCGCGAGGCCGCCGAACACGTTTTCGCCGCCGCACAAACGAATCACTTCGGTGATGACCTGGCTGCCGCCGACAGTGAGCAGCGGTTGGTGCCAGGCCTGGTAGAAGACCTTCACCGGCGGACGCGCGGAATATTGTTTGCGTAGCGCCGTCAGGCGTTGGCGAAAATCTGCCGCCACGCGGTTGGCAACTGCCTCGCTGCCGGCCAGGCGCCCGAGCTTTTCCAGATTCGAGGGAATGTCTTCCAGGCGATCCGGCTGCGTCTGGAAAACCGGCAAACCCAAGGCTTGCAGCCGCTTCACCACGCTACCCGCGTTTCCGCTTTGCCAGACGATGACCAGATCCGGCTTGAGTGCGACGATGGCCTCCAGATCCGGGCGTGAATGGTCGCCGACATTGGCGATTCGCTTCGCTGCTTCCGGGTAATCGCTGTAATCGACGACGCCGACCAGCCGCTCTCCGGCGCCCGCCGCGAACAGGTTTTCGGTGGCATGCGGCGCCAGGCTGACGATGCGGCTGGCCGGCTTGGGCAAGCGTACCGTCGCGCCGGTGTCGTCACGCAGCGTCACTTGGGCCGCTGCCGCATTCACACAGCCAAACAGCACCATGGCGAAGGTGAAAAAACGAATAAAAGCCATGTATCGCCCGCGACAGAAGTAGAGGCCGGATTCTATGTGAAGCCGGCCACGGGGGAATGCCGGGCGCCATGCCATGCCGAGTTTGACCAGAGTTTGATCAAGTGGCTGGCAAGCGCTTTGCTACTCGCGCTGGTGCGGGGCTTTTACAATGCCTGATCGCCACTTCCTCGCCGCCATCATGTCTGAATTCCACGCCGTCATTCCTGCCCGTTTCGCTTCCACCCGCCTGCCCGGCAAGCCGCTGGCCGATATCCACGGCAAGCCAATGGTGGTGCGCGTGGCCGAACGCGCCCAGGCCAGCGGTGCGCTCGGGGTGTATGTCGCTACCGACCATGATGGCGTCGCTGCGGCGGTGGCGGCGCAGGGTTTCCAGGTGGTGATGACCTCGCCTGACTGCGCTTCCGGCACTGATCGACTGGCGGAAGTCGCCAGCCAGTTGGGTTGGGCCGATGAAGTTGTAGTGGTCAATGTGCAGGGCGACGAGCCGCTGATCGACCCGGCGCTGATTCGCGCCACCGCGCAGGCGTTGTTCGATCATCCTGCCGCCAGCATGGCGACGGTGAGTCATCGCATCCACGATGCGGCGGAAGTGTTCAATCCGAATGTGGTCAAGGTGGTGACCGACAAGGACGGCTACGCGTTGTATTTCTCGCGCGCGCCAATTCCCTGGGCGCGTGATGCGTGGGCGGATGCCTCGGTCAACAACGCGGCCCCGGCCGGTCTGCCTGAAGACCTTTCGATCCAGCGCCATATCGGCCTCTACGCCTACCGCGTCGGTTTTCTCAAGGCGTATCCCGGTTTGAGCCGGCCGGCAATTGAACTGCATGAGTCGCTGGAACAGTTGCGCGCGCTCTGGCACGGCTACCGCATCATCGTCATCGAGTCGGCTGAACCCATCGCGCCGGGCGTCGATACGCAGGCTGACCTGGAGAAAGTGCGCGCGCTGCTGGCTTGAACCTGATTCAGCAGGCCAGTCCGTGCAGGCCGCACAGATAGCGCTTGGCGATGGCCAGCGCGATCCAGAGCCAGAACAGCAGGAAGAAGGTCAGCATCGGCACATGCGCGTCGATGATCAAGCGTGGCGTCAGCCAGCGCACCGTTTTCACCGCCGGCCGGGTGATGGTTTCCAGAATCTTGTAGAACAGGTTTTCGTGGCGTGAATTGCCGGCCAGCAGCGCCAGCACGCCACGCCCGAGCAGCGCAAAACCGGCGACTTCGACCAGCACGCGCGCCAGTTGCACCAGAATCAGATCGAATGTCACAACGTGTTTCCTGTCTCACTCGTCCTCATCCACGCCAAAGGTCTTGTCCAGCGCATTCATGCGGCGGGCGTAGAACCAGATGATCAGGATGTAGATGATCAGAGAGCCTTGCGCGCCCATATAGAACGCGAGCGGAAAGCCGGCAAAAATGAGTTCATTCAGGTCGCGGGCGAACCAGATCACGACGAACGTCGCCACGAACCAGATGCCGAGCAGGATGCCGGTCAGCTTGAGATTTCGTTGCCAGTATTCGCGTTGTTCAGGTGTCCGCTGCATGCGGTTTCTCCAATCGGATATGACTTCAAATCTGACTTCATTTATGGCTTCATTTTGCGTGTGGGAGGGGCGACCAAAACGAAATCTTCTGCTATGTTCGCGCCCCACCTTGCGAAGCGCCAGCATGAAAGGCTGAAAACTTATGGAAACCTTGTTTCTCTGGCTCGCCCGTTTGATGTTTCTGGGCATTTTTTTGATGGCGGGCGGCATGTTGTATCGCGCCTGGCGGATCGCCGTGCGCAAGGACATGCGCCATGTTGCCGACTGGCGCGGGCGGCGGGTGGCGAATGGCGAGCAATGGGCCGCATCGGTGCTCAGCATCAACCTGATTGCTGCCGGCGTGCTGCTGGCGATCGGCATTTCCGTCGTGGTGACCGGACTCGCGTTCACCATCTGGACCGGTTTATCGGCACTGGTGCTGTGGAGTTACTATTTCATGCTGCGTATCGTGGTGGCTCGCGCTGAACACACCATCGAGTCATAGGTCAAGTCCCGGATAACAAAATCCAGCTGTAAGTGTTTTGTAAGTGACAACTCGCTACACTCCGGCTGGTAGTGGTACCCCCAGGGAGGTTGTTTTGTTTCAACAAGGCCGCTCACCGCTCATTCACCCAAGGAGACCCCCTCATGTCAAAAAACTCCACCTTTGACCCGAAAGCCTACTGGAGCGCAACACTCCGGTTGCTGACCATCACCATGGTCATCTGGTTCATTGTTTCTTTCGGCGCTGGCATCCTGTTCCGCGATGCGCTGGACAGCTTCAACCTTGGCGGTTATCCGCTTGGCTTCTGGTTCGCTCAGCAAGGTTCCATCTTTGTCTTCGTCGGCTTGATCTTCTGGTACGCCAGTCGGATGGACAAGATCGACCGCGAACATGACGTCCACGAAGAATAAGCACCCCTCCAGGAGATAACACAATGGATTTAACCACTCTCACCTACCTCGTTGTGGGCGGCTCGTTCGCGCTCTACATCGGCATCGCCATCTGGGCGCGCGCCGGAACGACCAAGGAATTCTATGTTGCAGGCGGCGGTGTACACCCGGTCGTCAACGGCATGGCGACTGCGGCTGACTGGATGTCTGCCGCTTCCTTCATTTCGATGGCCGGCCTGATCGCCTTCCTGGGTTACGGCGGTTCCGTCTACCTGATGGGCTGGACCGGCGGCTACGTCATGCTGGCCGTGCTGCTCGCTCCGTACCTGCGCAAGTTCGGCAAGTTCACCGTGCCTGAATTCATCGGTGACCGCTACTACTCGCAAACGGCGCGTATCGTCGCGGTGATCTGCCTGATCTTCATCTCGTTCACCTATGTTGCCGGCCAGATGCGCGGCGTCGGTATCGTGTTCTCGCGCTTCCTGGAAGTCGAGATCACCACCGGCCTGATCATCGGTATGGGCCTGGTGTTCTTTTACTCCGTGCTCGGCGGTATGAAGGGCATCACCTACACCCAGGTGGCGCAATACGTGGTGCTGATCTTTGCCTACACCATTCCGGCCGTGTTCATCTCCCTGCAAATCGCCGGCACCCCGTTCCCGCAACTGGGTCTGGGCGGCAACATGGGCGATGTTTCCTTCCTGGCGAAACTCGATCAGGTGGTCACCGACCTCGGCTTCTCGGCCTACACCTCGGGCAGCAAGACGATGATCGACGTGTTCTGTATCACCCTCGCGCTGATGGCCGGTACCGCTGGTCTGCCGCATGTGATCGTGCGCTTCTTCACCGTGCCGAAAGTGCATGACGCGCGTGTGTCCGCCGGCTGGGCGCTGGTGTTCATCGCCATCCTGTACACCACGGCTCCGGCAGTTGGCGCCATGGCCCGCTACAACCTGCATGCCACGGTGAATACTGCGGTTGCAACCGGTGGTGACGTCTTCGCTGCTGAATCTGCCATCGTCGGTGAAACCCGTCCTGAGTGGATGAAGCGCTGGGAAAAAACCGGTCTGATCAAATGGGAAGACAAGAACGGCGACGGTCGCATCCAGTATTACAACGATGCCAGCAAGAACGAAGAGTTCAAGGCCAAGGCGGAAGCTGCCGGCTGGAAAGGCAACGAACTCGGTTCCGTGGTCAAGGGCGCTTATGTGGCGAAGGTCGACAACGACATCATGGTGCTGGCCAACCCGGAAATTGCTGGTTTGCCAAACTGGGTAATCGCGCTGATTGCAGCCGGTGGTATCGCTGCCGCACTGTCCACCGCCGCCGGTCTGTTGCTGGTGATCTCGTCCGCCATCTCGCATGACTTGATGAAGGGTGTATTCGTTAAGAACATATCCGAGAAGTCCGAGCTGATGGCCGGCCGTGTCGCAGCCGCAGTGGCGGTGCTGATTGCCGGCTACCTGGGCTACAACCCGCCAGGCTTCGTCGCGCAGGTGGTGGCATTCGCCTTCGGTCTCGCCTGCGCCTCGCTGTTCCCGACCATCCTGATGGGCATCTTCAGCAAGACGATGAACCGTGGCGGTGCCATCTTCGGCATGCTTTCCGGCCTCATCTTCACGCTGACCTACATCGTCTACTTCAAGCGCGATGTGCTGCTCGGTATGGAGAAAGTGCCTGATAGCCAGTGGTTCCTCGGCATCTCGCCGGAAGGTATTGGCGTGGTCGGCATGCTGATCAACTTCGTCGTCGCCTTCATTGTCATGAAGATGACCGCCCCGTGCCCGGATCACATCCAGCACCTGGTGGAAGATATCCGCTACCCGCGTGGTGCAGGTGGCGCCCAAGCCCACTGATCCGGTTTTTAACGGACCATAAAAAACCCCGCTTCGGCGGGGTTTTTTGCTTTTTGTCGGCTACACCGATTGTGGCGCGCGGTGCGCGAAGAGCAAGGCTGTCAGCTTCAGATCGGATGCGTCAGCCGCCTGCGTTCGCGTTCCATGTCGCGCAGGCCCTGGAAGCTGACGGCGATGCGGGTTTCCATCTTCTGGCGCAGGGCGAGCAGCAATTCGGCGGTGGCGACGGCATCGGCCAGGGCGCTGTGGCGGGCATAGTTGCCGATGCCGAAATGCTGCATCCACTGGTCGAGCGAGCGGCAGCGGCGCGCCAGTTCGGGGTACAGGGCGGGGGCGACGTAGGCGAGATCGGCCCAGGGGTGTTTCAGCTTGAAGCCGAGGTACTCGCGGATGGCGCGGCCAATCATGGTCTGGTCGAATTCGACATGGAAGGCAACCAGCGGGTCGCGTC
>CAZUSF010000108.1:0-8025 GCA_964623355.1 uncultured Thiobacillus sp.
GGTCTGCTGGGTCTTGGCTTATCCCGCTTGAAGGCGAAAACCCGCAAAGCCTAACGGCATTCGCGTTTCCACAATGCAACAGCCCGGCTTTAGCCGGGCTGTTGCATTGTGGAAGGTTCAATCGTGGCCTGCAGCAAGTAGGGCGGAAAAGCGGCTTTATCGCTCTTTCCGCCTCGCGCCTTCCGCCGGATGTGAGTCATATAGCGGATAACGCCGGCAAGAAACCGCCGGTTCATCCGCCCAACACGCTAATCCTCACCCGCCGGTAGCCGCAGCGTGTACTGACCGGATTTGTCGTCGCGCTGCATGGTCAAAAGCTTGTGCTTCTGTGCGTCTTCCACCAGTTCCTTGAACGAGCGGTAGCCGTAATACGATTCAGCGAAGCCGGGCCGGCGGCGCTGCAGGGTGGATTTGACCAGCGATCCCCAGATTTTTTCATCGGAACCGCGTTCGACGATCAGGGCTTCCACCGTTTCGACCAGGAAATCCAGCGCATCCTGGCGCTTGGCTTCCTCGCTTCTGGTGGCAGCGCCCTTGGCCGTATCGGCCGTGGCTTTAGCGGGGGTTTTCTTGCCGGCTGGCTTTTTTGCTTCCAGGCTGCGCACCAGGTCGTCGTAGAAGATGAACTCGTCGCAGTTGGCGCTGAGCAGATCGGAGGTGGAGTCCTTCACGCCGATGCCGATGACGTATTTGTTGTTCTCGCGCAGTTTCGACACCAGCGGGGAAAAGTCGGAATCGCCGCTGATGATGACGAAGGCGTCGACATGCGCCTTGGTGTAGCAGAGGTCGAGCGCGTCCACCACCATGCGGATGTCGGC
The DNA here is from genome assembly GCA_964623355.1 of uncultured Thiobacillus sp. Lineage (GTDB taxonomy): Bacteria > Pseudomonadota > Gammaproteobacteria > Burkholderiales > Thiobacillaceae > PFJX01. The sequence continues at coordinate 819 of CAZUSF010000108.1, forward strand.
CGAGTTCTTGCCGGACTGGCGCACATGCGGGATTTCAATCAGTTCGAACGCCGCCTCGTGCATGGTGGCTTTGAATTCCTTGTAACGCTCCCAGTCGCAATAGGCTTTCTTGACCACAATGCTGCCCTTCAGCAGCAAGCGTTCGAGCACTTTGCGGATGTCGAATGGCGGATATTTGGCGTCGCGCACGCCGAGTGCGATGTTCTCGAAGTCACAGAACAAAGCCATGTTGGTGATTTCGGGTTGGCCTGCCATGACGGTCTCCTTGAAAGTTTTCGTAAATTCGGGCCGGGGTTCGCACATTGCGAGCGAATCGGTCAAGTTCGATTCTGAACTTGAGCGCCCGCACCTGCCAGTCGTTTGGCATTGGCGTCGATGGCCCGAGACACCGCCTTCAGCGTTGCCTTGCGGATCGGAAACGGGCTGGCCAGCAGGCCGAACTGATAGGCCTGATCCAGCATCCGGTCGATCACCGTTGCTGCCCAGCCTGGGCTCAGATCGGCCTGGGTGGCCAGCGTCAGCAGATCCGCACGCGTCACCTGCCGCCCTTCGCCGCACACATCCATCTGATGCTCGCCGCCGGGGCCTGTACTGAAGGTCAGGTCATAGCACGGCGCCAGCCGCCAGCGCCGGTCTTTCCCAAGTCGGAACGAGACGTTCTTGGCATGGTCGTCGCGGTTGTGGAACAGCACGTTGAACACGGCGCGCTCATACGCCTTGTTTACCTCGCGCACGTCCTGGGTGAGATATCGGGTGGCACGCAGAAATGTGGTGTAGTCGAGGCTGCCGGGTACGCGAAAGTCGGCGTGCAGCAAACCGGCCAGGGTATGCACCGGCACGCGCATGCCGGCCTCGCGGTCGAAGCGCGCCACGCCGAAGCCGGCCAGCTTTGGGGATAGATCGAAATAATGCGTTTGCGGCATATCCAGACCGCAGGCGCGCGCCAGATCGGCATAGGCGCATTCCAGCGCACACACTTCCTTGTGCTCGCCGCTGGCCTGGAACTTGACCAGCCAGGGTTCCCCACCGTCGAACGGGCGGGTATCGACCCGTCGCGTGCCTGGATTGAAGTTCACCAGCACCTTCGGCCGGGCGCCATGCGGAGAGCCGCCCAGGCGGGCGAGTTCAAGCAGAACCGCTTCATCCTCGCCATCAATTTGCAGGTTGTGCACTTCGCTCGCCAATTTGAGCAGGCTCACGTCTTGCTGAGGCATGGCCCAGGGCTCGGCCGGCTCGAAGGTGAGCGCGCCCATGCCACACTCACCGATGAAAGTCAGTCGATCCAGCGGGGAAATCTCCCCCGCGTGCCGACCATGCTTGCGGAACAAGCGGTCCATCAGCAGCAATCCCCAGCCGTCCGGGAGCGCGTCGGCAATCAGGCCCGGCAGGCGCAATTGGCTCGTCGGAAATCCGTCGTAGGCCGCAGTCCGGAGCTTCAGGTGGCGCGGCGACAGTTCGAGCCCTTGCGCCAGGGCTGGCTCTGCATATTCGAACAACAGCGTTTGGCCTTCTTCGGCCAGGTTGCCCAGCCTCCAGCGCTCGCCCCAACCCACGTAAGTGACGATGATTTTTTTCATGTCCGCTGGCTGCGCCGCGAAGCCCGCACCCGGAGCGGGCGCGCGTCACGTTCCATCTGGGCGATGGATTGCGGCTTGGCTGCCAGAAACAGCGGCTGCAGGGACTCGACCAGGCCCAGCGCCATCAACACTTTGACCAGCGATTCCAGCGTGACCTGGCCCGCCCGCTCAAGATGCCGGATGGTGCCCAGAGAGACGTTTGCCCGCGCCGCCAGTTCAAGTTGCGACAGGTTCCCGGCCAGCCGCTGCTGTTTCAAGCGGGTTCCAAGCTCCAGACAGATCTCGGCCTGGGTAGCAAAGGCAAAGTCCGGCACGGCCCACTCCAAGTTTTAATAACATACATAATAATGGCACTAATTACATTAAATACAATATAACTGTCATTAATATACATGTTGTAGTGCGTCGCGATTTGCATAGTCCGTCAATCCGCTCTGCAGCGCGTAGAGAGCAACCTCACTGCAAGGTTTGCTGGCGCAAATATTCGCTCAGTTTCATGTCGATGTATGCGGTGCGTTGCATTTCATGCAGTTGACGGGGGTATTGCTCGGTGGCGGTGAACCAGCTTTGCAGGCGCTTGTTCAGTTGCTGCGCGGGTGGCGCGGCAGATGCGCCCAGGTAAGCGTCGATGGCGAGGTAATAGCGCATGGCATTGCGCTCGACCAGGCCGCGCATGCCCTGGATGTATTCGGGCTGGCCGTTGTATTGCCGGCCAGCGATGGTGAAACCGACCTTGCCGCTGCCGATGGTGGCAAGGTAGGTTTTCATGGCGAGTCGACCGGCCCATCCATAGGCATAGTAGTAGGTCATGTGCAGAAAGGTGCGGCCGTTGGTCAGCGGTGTCGCCTGTAACTGGATGCGGTAGTCGCGCGTGCCCATCGGCCCTTTATCGGCGCTGAGTTGAATTTCCAGATACTTTGCGGTTGCTGCTGTGACGCGATAGGCGAACTCAAGTTGATAAGCGTCTTCAAGTGGTTGACTGTATTTCTTGCCGATGCTGACGTGCAGCACGGTTTTCTTGCTGTCAGCTGCGGCACGGCAGTACTTGGTGTTGAGATGCAGACTCAACACATCGCACCAGTTGGCCGGGTCGCTGAGCCCCGCGTTGACGGTGGCGAATGGGTAATCGACCACGGCGTAGATGTCGCCCTCAATGTCGGTCCCGGATTCGGTCGAGTTGAGATAGAGCGGGCGCTGATACGGATTTTTCTGCAACCGATCCGCCAGCGAGGTGTACTTGGCGAGCAACAAGGCGCTGGTGGAGGACTCTGGCGCGGCGGCAAAAACGACCCCGAGACTGGATAGCGCGAACCAGGCCAGCAACAGGCGTGTGAACAGGCTAATGCGCCAGGTCAGCGGCCGGGTTGAAAAATGAGTGGGGGAAAGAGTTTGCATAGGTGTTTGCATTTGACTGGTCAACTCAAATGGCGCGATTGAGGCGAAAGAAAACATAGGGAGCGAGTGCAACCCAAAGCAGCACAAAAACCCACATTCGGCCCTGGAGAACGTCGTAGTTCCCCCATAACTCAGACCATGAATGGCCGCCGACATAGTGGAAAAACAGGAATTCGAAGGCGACGGTCAGCGCCAGCCAGAACATGCCGATCAACATCGCCTGGCGGCCGGAAGCAGGCGGGAAATGCCGAATGAATCGCTCAATCACGATGCCCAGCAGCAGGATGCCAGTGACGCATGAGATCTGATGCGCCGACAACGCGTCGATGTACTTGCCATAAGTTAAGTCGCGGATGACGCCATTCGCCACTGAAACCAGCAGCATTGCGAACCAGGCGACCAGGTATTTCCACATGCTTATTCCTTGCCACTGCAGTGGTCTGCGGTGTGAATGCGAAATGCTATGGAAAACATGCGGCAACTCCGGTTTTAGAAAACAAAGTCTGTCAGGTTGGAGAAGTAATCGGTCCGCCGGCGCGACAAGATAGAACCTGAATAAATCGACAATTCCCTAGTGAATTCCCCAGTGTTCAGACTAATTTGCCCCCAACCCGGTATCTGCCAGGACGGAAAAAGCGTGGCGTCGGTCTTCCAGTTCAGTTTGCACCCGCTATCAAAACCTGCGCGGCGAACTTCCGGGGCTGGCCGCGCGCCGACTGCGCAGTCGAGCATGACCGGCATCAGGCCAATCCGGTAGCGATCAAATGCGGTCAGTTCATTCACCGAAATCCCCTTCACCCGCGCCACGTCCAGCATGCGTTCCATGTAATTGCGTTTCAGCGTCGCTTCTCCGCTGGGGTGAATGCTGACGAAGTAAAGCGTGCGCGGCGGGTAACCATTGGAGATGCGGACCGGGTTTTCGTAACGCGCTACCGTGTTGGCTTCACCCTGCAGACTGCCGGCGCTGGCCGGGTCGCCGTAGCGGGTATGGCCGAGTTCGTGCGAAATGATGGCGAATGGGTCCACCCTTTCGTTGCTGGCAGGAAACCGCTCGCGCATTCCGGCATCGCCCAGGCCAACAGCGCCCGGATGCGCCATTGCGCCATGGCCGGCATAACCGGAGAACTTGAAAATATCGGCATCGTCGGCGAACTGCGCGGTTTCAGTCAGGCGTCCGGTCAGCAATTCGGAGAGCGGCGGCAAACGGCCCTGCTTGATGCCGCGCTTCCATAATGCCGGGTCGTATTCCAGGTAGCCCCGATTGAACAAACGCAAAGTGTCATCGGTAATTGCGCGCAACCAGACCGCACCGGCGTCGCTCAGCGCGAAGCGTTCGAGCAATTCCAGTTGCGGCGCGGCGAGCGGCAACCCGAGCGGATGGGCCTCACCTTTACTCGCCAGATTGATGCGCCGTGCAATGGCGAATTGTTCACTGCGGCGGGCTCGCTCGGCAGCCTTGTTTCGCGGCGCCTTCAGCAATCTGCCAACCTTGGGTGCGCCCTCCGGCGTGCAAATCAGCACGATCTGGCCGCCAGCTTGCCAGGGGGCTTCGAGTGCGCGCGTCAGATCAACCGGCTGCTGAACCGCGACCGGCTCAGTGAAGTCGGCTGGCGGAGGCGGGCAGGCTGCAGTGGCTACGCTGGCCAGGCAAGAAATCAGCGCGCTGAAAAATTGGCGTGGCTTGGCGATGCTGCGCAGCCAGGTTTTCATGGGCTTCGATGCCATCGATTTGATAAGAACGGCATTGGTTTCGGGCTCAGGTCGACGCAACGGCAGGCTGCAACGTTCAAGCAACCTTATTGCTCATCGATATCCGTCACGGCTTCGATCGTATGGCCGATCCCGGTCCCGATCCCGATCATTCTCGTGACGTTGATCCCGGTCACCCCGATAACCATCATCCTGGCCGCGGTGCGGCACGACATAACAGCCACTCAAGCCGATTGCCAGCAAACTCATTAGCAGTATCAGTTTTTTCATGATGCATCCTTGATTGAAATTGTAGAACCGCCCGACGGGCGGTTAGTCCTGGCTTGATCAGCGATTGGGTCCATGTCCGCGGCCGTTGTCGTGGCGGTCGCCACCACGATCATCACGTCGATCATCGCCACGGTTATCACTTCGGTTATCGCGGCGATCGTCGCGGCGGTTGTTATATCGTTCCTGGTAACGCGGGACGTACTCCTGGCTGTACCAACTGTCCTGCACAAAGTAGACCCGCTCGTTGCAGGCGTTGTATTCACGGCAGTGCATTCGCCAGTTCTTCGCATGGCCGGGCGGTACGTGCAGATAGATGGGCGGGCGGTGCATCGCTGATCGATACATGACGCGTGGCTGCTGGTAGATCAGTCGGGGGTGCGGGAAGTCTCCGATGTCGATGTGACCATAGAAGCCAGGTTGGCCAATGCTGAGCGATAACCCGACATCGGCGGCAAGCGACGGCGCGGTAATGGCCGCGAGGGCTGCTGCAATGAGCAAACGTTTCATGGTGGTTCCTTCCGATAGGTTGTGCAGGCGGACCTGCATCACCACCTTAGGCAAAAATGAACGTTCAATCGGTGCGCTGGCGAACAGAAGCGGCAAGAACGAAGGCACAAGATGCTTCGAGCAAAAACCGCATCGAGCAAAAACCGGTAAAGCCGCAAGCACCGGTTTCTTACTGCCTTCAGGGTTGCGGCATGTCACCTGTTCACCTGGATTCAACATGCTCTTCAACTTGCTTTTCAACTTACCCAAGACCCGCCTGATCACATTGCGCTTTAATTTCAGCGAGACACTTGTGCGCAGAGTGTTGATTGTGTGCCTCATGTTTGGCCTGACGCTGATCCTGAGCAGTTGTGCGTCGGTTGCGCCGCAGCAGGACAAACCGATGGTGCTGGCGATACCGGCCGCCTGGTCGAATACAGACGATACAGCCTCCCGTCAGGCCTCTTCCCTGGCGCAGTGGTGGGCGCGCTTCGATGACCCGCAACTGAGCCAACTGGTGGCGCGGGCGATGCAGACCAACACCGAGGTTGGCACTGCGCAGGCGGCGTTGCGCCAGGCGCGTGCGCTGCGCGATCTCGCCGCCGCCGGGTTGCGGCCGACGTTGGGCAGTTCGGCGTCGGCCTCGCGGGGCAGGGCCGGCGGCGATAGCACCGGCAGCCTGTTCAAGGCCGGGCTGGATGCCGCCTGGGAACCCGACATCTTTGGCGGCAATAAGAGTGCGCTGGAGGCCAGTGATGCCACGCTGCGCGCCAGCGCCGCCAGTCTGGGTGATGTCCAGGTATCGATTGCTGCTGAAGTGGCGCTGAGTTACCTGACGCTGCGCGCCGCGCAAGCGCGGCTGGCGATTGCCGAGGCCAACCTGGCCAGTCAGCTCGATACCCATGAAATCACCGGCTGGCGTTTGCAGGCCGGGCTGGTGTCATCGCTGGAAGCCGAACAATCGCTCAGCGCCACTGAACAAACCCGCGCCCAGTTGCCGGTGTTGCAGACCAGCATTGAGCAAACCCGGCATGCCCTGGCGGTGTTGACCGGCCAGCCGCCGGCGGATTTGAACGCTGAATTGGCTGTCGGGTTGGCCACAACAGGGTCTGCCACACCCGTGCCGATTCCGCAGGCGGCCGACGATCTGGTGTTGAGTTTTCCCGCCGACACCCTGCGTCAGCGGCCGGATGTGCGCGCCGCCGAGGAAAGAATCGCGGCGGCGCTGGCGCGGGTCGCCCAGGCCGATGCGGCGCGCAAGCCGAGTTTCAGGATTGGCGGTTCGCTGGGTTTGAGCGCCCTGACCCTGGGCGCGCTGACTGACGGCGCATCGGTGGTCAGCTCGCTGCTGGCCGGCGTGACGTTGCCGATCTTCGACGGCGGCGCAGCGCGCGCTACTTTGCGCGCCGAACAGGCGGCGCTGGTGCAGGCGCAGGAGGCTTACCGGGCCAGCGTGTTGAGCGCATTGCAGGACGTGGAAGATGCGCTGGTGGCGCTGCGCGGCGACCGTGAACGTCTGTTGCGTCTGACCCTGGCCGCCGAATCCGCCCGCAATGCTGCGCTGATGGCGCGCCAGCGCTATGACAGCGGCCTGGTGGACTTTCAGGTGGTGCTGGAAACCCAGCGCAGCCAGCTCGGCACGCAAGACAGCGTCGCCAGCACCCAGGCCGATCTCGCCGCCGACCATGTGCGCTTGTACAAGGCACTGGGAGGAGGCTGGAAGCCTGATGAACTGAACACGGAGCGGTTGAATGCAGCGTTGGATTCAA